>DAHUYF010000187.1 GCA_027315365.1 Rhodospirillales bacterium
CGCCCGGCGGACAGCGACACCCGCACGCTGTCGCCCTGCGTGCGAATGTGGACGAGGCCGCGGCGTACCGCATATTCGGCAACGCTGATGGCGGGATCGCGATAGCCGATGCGGCGGACCAGTTCGCGCGAGCTGTCCGGCCAGATCCGCCCCCTGTCGTCCACCAGAATCCCGCCGCGCATCGCCCGCTACTCCGCGCGCACGCCCGGCCGCTGGCTCATGCGCCGCATGAGGCGGAGAAGGTCGTCCTGCACATCCGGCCGTATGCCGCGGAAATAACGAACGACATGCACCTCGACCGGCGACAGAACCGTCGGCACGCCGGGCTCGGGCACCGGCGGCGGAGGGTCCTCCTCGAAGAAATAGGACAACGGCACGCGCAGCACCCGCGAGGCCGCGGCGATGCGCGCCCCGCTCATGCGGTTGCGCCCCTTTTCGTATTTGTTGATGGCATGACAGCTCACGCCTAGCGCGGCGCCGAGCGTCTTCTGGCTGAAGCCGGCGAGCGCGCGTGCCGAGCGGAGCCGCTTGCCGATGAGCATATCCGTCCGGGTTTGGCGCATTTTCCGCGTCGGCGTCGGCGGGACTTGACGCGGATGCGGCGCGTCCGGTGTCTTCATCAGCCCCTTCCTGACCCTGCGCGGATGACGATCGAGCGATGCACCATACACTCTTTTCCTTGCAAAAATAGATACCCGGCGATCAGAGGTTGCGGGCGAACGATCGATGCGGCGGCCACGGTGTCACGCCGAGCGTACCGCGGCGCGGCGCAGCCGGTCGTTGATGGCGAGGCCCAGGCCGTGCTCGGGGATTGGCATCACCGCGATCGCGGTGAAGTCCGGGCGGTCGAGCGCCCGGAGCGCGGCGAAGAGATTGACCGCGGCCTCGGCGAGATCGCCCTTGCGCGACAGCCAGCGCACCTGCTTGGCGCCGCGCGGCGCGCGCGGCCCGAAGGCGAGCAGCGCTTCGCCCGGATGCACCGTCCTCGCCTCGAGCCGCACGGGCAGGGCGGGGGCGTAATGGCTCGCCAGCAGCCCCGGCGAGCGCGGCGCCCCCTCGCTCGCAGGGGCGCGGTCGAGCGGGCCGATGGTCTCCTCGATCGCTTCCGCCGCGACGCCGCCGGGCCGCAACAGCGCCGCAAGCGGTCCGGTCAGGTCGATCACCGTCGATTCGACGCCAACCCGGCACGGGCCGCCGTCGAGGACCGCGGCGATCCGCCCGTCGAGCTCGTCCAGCACATGTTCGGCGGTGGTCGGGCTGACGCGGCCGGAGCGGTTGGCGCTGGGCGCGGCGATCGGCCGGCCGACCGCGCGGATCAAGGCGCGCGGCAGCGGATGGCCGGGCACGCGCACGGCGAGGCTGTCGAGCCCGGCGCTCGCCAGCAGCGGTATGGGACAGCCGGGCGCGCGCGGCAGGACCAGCGTCAGCGGTCCCGGCCAGAAGTGCTGTGCGAGCGCCGCAGCGCGCCCGTCGAAGATCACCAGCCGGCGCGCCATCGCTTCGTCGATGACATGGATAATCAAGGGGTTGAAGCGCGGCCGCGCCTTGGCTGCGAAAATTGCCGCCACCGCCGCCTCGTTGGTCGCGTCGGCGCCGAGGCCATAGACCGTCTCGGTCGGGAAGGCGACCAGCGCCCCCGCGCGCAAGAGTTCCGCCGCGCGGTCGAGATCCGCCGGGGTGAGACGTTCCGTCACAGTAATTGCGTGCTCGGCGGCCATCACGCGCCGAGGTATAGTGGCGATGGTACGGGTGAGGCAAATCGTCTCGCCCGGGCGCGCCGGGCACGCGCTCGATCCTCTCGGGGGACGGCGATCATGGCGGCAAAAATCATCACCATCGCGCAGCAGAAGGGCGGCGCCGGCAAGACCACGCTCGCCGCGCATCTTGCCTTGGCCTGGGCGGCAACCTGCCGCGTCGCGGTCATCGACATCGACCCGCAGGCGAGTCTCGCCACCTGGTTCGAGCTGCGCCGCGAGCGGTTCGGCGCCTTGGCACCGGGGCTCGAGGTCGCGGCGCTCGGCGGCTGGCGGGTCGCCGGCGAGGTCGAGCGTCAGGCGCGCAGCCACGACATCGTCGTCATCGACAGCGCGCCGCACGCCGAGACCGAGGCGCGCATCGCGGTGCGCGCGGCAAGCCTGGTGCTGGTGCCCGTGCAGCCCTCGCCGATGGATGTCTGGGCGACGCGGCCGACGCTCGAACTGGCGCGCCAGGAACGTGTCCCGGCGCTGCTGGTGCTGAACCGCGTGCCGGCGCGCGCCAATTTGACCGAGGCGATGGCGGCCGAGCTCGACGCGCTGGGCGTCCCCGTCGCCGCGGCGCAGATCGGCAACCGCGTGGCGCTGGCCGCCGCGCTCGCCGAGGGCAAGGGCATCGTCGAAGCCGCGCCGCACAGCCGCGCCGCCGAGGAGATCGCGGCGCTCGCCGCCGAAGTGCTGCGCTGGACCGCGCGCCGCGACGCGGCTTAGGCGCCGCGGGCGATGAAGTCCGGATTCTCGAAGCCGGGCTTGCCGTAGGCTAGCGGCGCCCCATCCAGGGTCCTGACGCCGCCGCCGGCGGCTTCGAGCACCGCCTGGCCCGCCGCCGTGTCCCATTCCATCGTCCGGCCGAAGCGCGGATAGAGATCGGCCTCGCCGGCGGCGAGCAGGCAGAATTTGAGCGAGCTGCCGGCGATCCGGCGTGCGGCCTGGGGCAGCGCCGCGACGTAGGCGTCGAGCTTCGCCGCATCGGCATGCGAGCGGCTGTGCAGCACCACCGCGCCTTCGGCCGGCACGGCGCGTGCCGCGATCCGCTCCGCCGCGCTGGCGCCGCGCTGGCGCCAGGCCATGCCGGCAACCGCCCAATAGGTCACATCCTGCACCGGCACGAGTATCACCCCGAGCACCGGCCGGCGCCGCTCGATCAGCGCGATGTTGACGGTGAACTCGCCATTGCGGGCGATGAACTCCTTGGTGCCGTCGAGCGGATCGACCAGCCAGAAACGCCCGGGCACGGTGGCCGGCATGCCACCTGCCGCGCACAGTTCCTCGGCGACCACCGGGATATCGGGCGTCGCCGCGCGCAGCGCCTCGAGGATGATCGCCTCGGCGACCTCGTCCGCCTGCGTCACCGGCGAGGCGTCGGCCTTGCGTTCGACGGCAAAGGGCCGGGCGTAGATGTCGAGGATCGCCGCGCCGGCGCGGCTCGCGACGGCGCGTATCCCCTCGATCAGCTCTGCGGCATCCGGCATCGTGCATCCTCGCTCTGGCGGCGGCGCCAAAATAGGGGCCGCCAAAATAGGGGCTTGCGGCGGTCGTCACCAGCCGCTTTTTTCGCGCCATGTGCGGGCGCTACCTGCTGCAAACGCCGAGCGGCGAGCTGAAGCGCGTCTTCGGCTTCGTCGAGCAGCCCAATCTTGCGCCGCGCTATAACATAGCGCCGACCCAGGACGCTCCGGTGCTGCGCCAGCGCAAGGCGCCGGCGGGCGAGCGCACGCTCCAGGCGCTGCGCTGGGGCCTGGTTCCCGCCTGGGCCGAGGATCTTCGGATCGGCGCGCAAATGATCAACCTGCGCGCCGAGACGGTGCAGCGGAAATTCACCGCCAGCTTCCGGCGGCGGCGCTGCCTGGTGCCGGCGGACGGCTTCTACGAGTGGCGCGGGGAGAGCGGGGCCAAGCAGCCTTATCTCGTCGCGCGGCGCGACGGCGAGCCCGTCGCCTTCGCCGGGGTGTGGGAGCGCTGGACGCCGAGGGGAGCGGGCGAGGCGGCGCCGGTCGCGGTCGACAGCTTCGCCATCCTCACCACCGCCGCCAACGATTTGCTGCGGCCGATCCATGCGCGCATGCCGGCGATCGTGCCGGAAGCGGGATGGGCGCGCTGGCTCGACCCCGAGGCGCCGGCGGAGAGCCTGGGCGATCTGCTGCAGGCGGCGCCCAACGCGCTGCTGCGCTGCGTCCCGGTCGGCGCGCGCGTCAGCGATTGGCGCGTCGACGATGCCGGGCTGATCGAGCCGGCGGGATCGGAGCTGGTCTGGGCCGGTTGAGGCGGGCGGCTCTCAGCGCCGCTCGCGAGCCGCGCGATACTCCGCCAGCGTGCGGGCTACCAGCTCGTCGACGCCGCGAACGGCATCGATCCCCGAGACGGAGTGGCCGGCACTCCAGATCTCGCTCCACCGCTTCGGCCGAGCCGCGCGCGCATCGACGCTGATGTCCTGGGCGACGTCGATCGCGCCGCGCTCGGGCAGAGCGTCGGGATCGAGCCCGGCGGCGGCGATCGACGGCCGTAGCATGTTGGTGGGAAGGCCGGTGAAGGCGCGGGTCAGCAGGATGTCATCGGCCGAGCTCGCGACCAGCATCTCCTTGTAGCGGTCGGGCGCCAGGCTCTCCCGCGTGGCGATGAACTTGGTGCCCATATAGGCGAGATCGCAGCCTAGCGCCTCGGCGGCGAAGAGCGCCTGCCCGTCGCCGATGCCGCCGGCAAGGACGAGCGGGCCGGCGAAAAATTTGCGCACGGCGCGCACGAAGGCGAAGGGGTTGAGCCAGCCGGTCTGGCCGCCGGCGCCGGCGGTCAGCAGCACCAGGCCATCCGCTCCGGCCGCCAGCGCGCGCTCGGCATGGCGCAGCGTCGCGACATCGGCGAAGACCAGTGCGCCGCGGTCGTGCAGCGGCCCGACCACCGCAGCGGGAGAGCCGACGCTGGTGATGACCAGCTCGGGCGCGTGGCGCAGCAGGACGCCCAGATCATCCATCAGCCGCGGGTTGGAGCGGTGGACGATGAGATTGGCGCAGAAGGGCGCCGCCGCTTGGCCCGCCCCGTCCTCATCGCGGCGCAGCCGGCCGCGGATGTCGCCGAGCCAAAGCTCCAGCTCTTCCGTGGTTCGGCAATTCGCCGTCGGGAAGGCGCCGATGACGCCGCTGCGGCAGGCGGCGACGACCAGCTCGACCCCGGAGACGAGAAACATCGGCGCGGCGATCAGGGGCAGGCGGAGCCGCCGGCGGATGCTCTCAAGCGCGGTGTCTCTGGCCATGGTCTCTCCGCCGGGGTGCCCGGTAGCGATGCTCTTGCCCATTCGCGTCGCGGGCTGCGAGTGCTAGCATAATCGAAAAGCGGGTCGCGCGAGCCTGCCTTCGCATCGCCCGAAGGCGGCCCGGTCCCGACGGATCAGGGAGGAACGATGGGCACGACACTATACACCCTGCCGACCGTGGGCGCGCAGACGCTGCGGGCTCTCCTGCGCCATCCCGCGCGGATCGCCTTCGCTTGGCACGGCGGTGCGCTGAGCTATCGCGCGGCGGCGGAGCTCATCGGGCGGATGCAGAAGGTCTTCGTCGGCCGGCAACTCGGGCGCGGCGATCGCGTTGCGATCCTCACCGCGAACCGGACGGAAGCGTGGTGCGCCGGCGTCGCCGCACAGCTTTGCGCCTGCGCGCTCACCTGGCTGCATCCGCTGGCCTCGCTCGAGGATCAGCTTGATCAGCTCGACGACGCCGAGGCCAGTGCGCTGATCGTCGATGCCGGGGCCTTCCGCGATCGCGGCGGCGATCTCGCCGCGCGCGCGGCGCGGGTGAAGCACGTCTTCACCATCGGTCCGGCAGCCTATGGGCGGGACCTCGTCGCCGCGGCCGAGGCGGCGGGGAGTGCGACGCCGATCGATCTCGCGCGGCCCGACGACGTGGCGAGCCTCAACTACACCGGCGGCACGACCGGAAAATCCAAGGGCGCGCTCAGGCGCCACCGGGAATATTCCGTCTTCGCCGCGGCGATCCTCGCCGATTTCGAGATCCCGGCGGATCCCCGCTATCTCGCGGTGGCGCCGATCAGCCACGTCGCCGGCACCAAGGTGCTGCCGGTGCTGATGCGCGGCGGCACGGTGCATCTGCACAAGGGCTTCGATCCCGAGGCGATCCTGGCGACGATCGCGCGCGAGCGCATCAACTTCACCCTGTTCGTGCCGACGATGATCTATGTTCTCCTCGATCATCCCAAGCTGGATCGGGCCGATCTCTCGTCGCTGGAGCTGCTGCTCTACGGCGCCTCGCCGATGTCGCCGAGCCGGTTGGTCGAAGGGCTGGAGCGCATCGGGCCGGTGTTCTCGCAGCTCTACGGACAGACCGAGTGCTATCCCGTGTCGGTGCTGCGCCGGGGCGACCATGATCGCCGCCAGCCGGAGCTGTTCGAAAGCTGCGGCTTTCCCGTCGCCTGCTGCGAGGTGCGTATTCTCGACGAGGAGGATCGCGAGGTCGCCCTCGGCACCGCCGGCGAGATCTGCGTGCGGGCGCCGCATGTGATGGCCGAATACTGGCGCCGGCCCGAGCAGACGGCCGAGACGCTGAAGAACGGCTGGCTGCATACCGGCGACATCGCGCGCGCTGACGACCGAGGCTACATGTTCATTCTCGACCGCAAGAAGGACATGATCGTCACTGGCGGCTTCAATGTCTTTCCCCGCGAGGTCGAGGACGTGCTGTCGACCCACCCCGATGTGGCGATGGTCGCGGTGCTCGGCGTGCCCGATCCGAAATGGGGCGAGGCGGTGACCGCGGTGATCGTTCCCCGCGCCGGCGCCACTCCCGACGCCGACGCGCTGATCGAACTGGTCAAGCGGCGCAAGGGCACGGCGCATGCGCCCAAGCAGGTGCAGTTCGTCGACAGCCTGCCGATGACCGGCGTCGGCAAGATCGACAAGAAGGCGCTGAAGGCGACATTCTGGGCCGGGCAGAGGCGCATGGTCGGTTAGGCGAGGAGGGCGCCATGGAGATGCAAGCTGCGGTCTTTCGCAAGGTGCACGAGCCGCTGACCATCGAGGCGGTCGAGATCGACAGGCCGCGCGGGCGCGAGGTGCTGGTCCGCACCGTCGCCACCGGCGTCTGCCACAGCGATCTCCACGTCGTCGACGGCATCGGCCGCTTCGCGCTCGACCGGCCCTTCGTGCTGGGCCACGAGGGAGCGGGGGTGGTCGAGGCGGTGGGCGCCGAGGTGACGGCGGTGCGGCCGGGCGATCACGTCGTGGCCTGCCTCTCGGGATTCTGCGGCGCCTGCGCGCAATGCCTCGCCGGCCATCCCAATCTCTGCACCGGCGGCCTGGTCACGCGGCCGGACGACACCGCGCCGCGGCTGTCGCAGCGGGGCCGGCCCTTCCGGCAGTTCCTCGGCATCGCCAGCTACGCCGAGCGCATGCTGCTGCACGAGAACTCGCTGGTGCGGATCGATCCCGACCTGCCGCTCGACCGCGCCGCGCTGGTCGGCTGCGGCGTGCTCACCGGCGTCGGCGCAGCGCTGCGCACCGCCCGGATCGCGGCGGGTCAGACGGTGGCGGTGTTCGGCTGCGGCGGGGTCGGACTGTCCATCATCCAGGGGGCGCGCATCGGCGGCGCGCGGCAGATCATCGGCGTCGACGTCTTCGAGGGCAAGCTGGAGACGGCCCGGCGCGTCGGCGCCACGCATGTGGTGAACGGCGCCGAGGACGACGCCGTCAAGGCGGTGCGCGCGCTCACCGGTGGCGCCGGCGTCGATCACGCCTTCGAGGCGGTCGGCGTCGCGGCGTTGGTGCGTCAGGCGATCGAGAGCCTCGCCATCCGCGGCACCGCGACCATCGTCGGCGTGTTGCCGCCCGACGCGATGATCAGCTTCCCCTGGATGGCAATCCGGCCGGAATGCCGCGTGCAGACCTCGCGCATGGGCTCGAACCGCTTCCGCACCGACATTCCCCTCTATCTCGACTTCTACCGCCACGGAAGGCTGCTGCTCGACGAGATGGTGACGCGCCGGGGGCGGCTCGAGGACGTCAACGCCGCGTTCCAGGCGATGAAGGCCGGCGAGGTCGCGCGCACGATCCTCGCCTTCGACTGAAGGTGGCCGATCAACCCGCCTTGCGCGCGGCGGCGACGAGCTCGCGCAGCCCGGCCATGTCGGTGGCGCCGGGGACCAGCGTGTCGCCGACGATGAAGGCCGGCGTGCCGTTGATGTCGAGCGCTTGTGCCAATGCGTAGTTGCGCTTGATCAGCGCGTCGATCTCGGGAGCGTTCATCTCGGCCTTGGCCTTCTCGACATCGACGCCGGCCGCTTTCGCCACGCGCTCGATCACCTCGTGGTTGATCTCGCCCTTGGTCGCCATCATCGCGTCATGGAACGGCAGGTATTTTCCCTGCTTGCGCGCCGCCAGCGCCATCCGCGTGGCGTAGACCGAGGCTTCGCCCAGCACCGGGAATTCCTTGTAGACGATGCGCAGCTTGGGGTCCTGCTTGAGCAGCGCCTCGAGCGACGGCTCGACCTGCTTGCAGTAGGGGCAGCGGTAGTCGAAGAACTCGACGATGGTCACGTCGCCCGCGGGATTGCCGGCCACCGGCGCGCTGGCGTCGTGCAGCAGCTCGTCGCGCCGGGCGGCGATCGACTGCTTGACGTCCCCCGCCTTGGCGGCCTTGAGCTTGTCCTCGGCAGCCTGCAGCACCTCGACCATGAATTCGGGATGCGCGAGGAAATAGTCGTGGATGATTTTCTCGACCGCCGTCTTCTGTTCCGGCGTCAGCGGCTCGGCCGCGGGGCTGGGCGATGCCAGCGCCACCGTCGTCATGAGGCCGAGGGCGAGGCAGAGGAAAAAAACGCGCATGGTACAGGCCTTGATGAGGGGCGGGGAGGCGATGATGCGACAACGGAGGCCCGGGCACAACCCGGCCGCCGCCGGACGGAGGGCGGCTAGGGTTTGCCCTCGCGCTTGGCCTCGCCCTGGAGATCCTCGGCCTGCTGCCGCGCGAGGCCCGGCGGCAGCAGCTTGATGGCGCGCGCCGCCTGCTGGCGCGCCTGGTGATAGTCGCCATTGGCGATGCCTTCCTCGGCCAGCGACAGCGCCATCATCCCCATCTGGTTGCTGCGGCCGTAAGCGATGGCGAGGAAGTGCCAGGTGTCGGGATTGCGGTCCTCGAAATGGCTCGCCTGCTCGAGATTGGCCAGCGCCTTGGGCACCAGCGCGGGATCGTTGGTCTCGAGCTGAACCTGCGACAGTTCGATGCGCAGCAGCGCGTTGTCGGGCTTGAGCCGAACCGCTTCGGTATAGGGTCCGAGCGCTTCGCCGATGCGCCCGTTCTCGAACAGCATCTGGCCCTTGATCTCGTGGAAATAAGGATTGCTCGGCTCGTCGTGGATCAGCCCGTCGATCTCCGGCACTGCCTTGCCGAGATCGGGAACGCGGTACTCGGCGATCGCCCGCTCGTAGCGCGTCGCGACCGATTTGTCGTCGGGCTTGATCGCCGCCAGCGTCTGCTGCGGCGGCTGCAGGAAGCCGATGAGCTTGGCCTTGATGCGCCTGTGCATCTCCAGCCATTCCGGCGGATCCTTGGCGTCGGAATAGGGTGAGTGCAGCACGTGGTTGCGGACATAGTCGATGCGCTGCGAGGTCAGCGGATGGGTGCGCAGGTAGGGATCCTGATGCGCGGAGGTGAGCAGTTCCTCCTGCTCCAGGATTTCGAAGAACTGCAGCAATCCGCGCGCCGATTGATGGGTCTTGTCAAGGAAGGAGAGGCCAGCCTGGTCGGCGGAGGCTTCCTGAGTGACCGAGAACGCCAGATAGGAGCGCTCCGCGACGGTCTCGCCGCCAAGCATGCCGGCAGCGACCGGCGCGCCGCTGCTGGTCGCGGCGGCGGCGGCGGCGCCGATCGCCATCCCGATGATGCTCTCGATGCTGGCGTTCTTCATCGCCTCCTCGGAGCGTGCGAGATGGCCGCCCGCCATATGGCCGGTCTCGTGCGCCATGATGCCGATGAGCTGGTTTGGCGTCTGGCTGCGCAGGATGGTGCCGGTGTTCATGAACAGGTTCTGACCGCCGGCGACGAAGGAGTTGAGCTGCGGGTCGTCGACCAGATAGATGTGCACCGCGGCGGGATCGAGGCCCGCCGCCAGCCAGATTGGCGTCGCCCAGGTGCGCAGGCTAGTTTCGATCTCGGCATCGCGCAGGATCGCGACCCCGTCCGCCCGGGCGGGCCCGACGAGCGCGACGCTCGCCGCCGCAACGATCAACAGAAGACGCGAGATGATGCGTACCATTACTGCCAGAGCCCTTCTCGTCACCGCTACCTTCCGCCATTCCGGCGGGGCGCGTCAAATCACCTTTCCCGAGCGCCGATCGTCATGGCGCTGAAGCTTTCCCGGCGCGGCCGGATACCGCCCTTCATCGCCATGGACGTGCTGCGCGCCGCCAACCAGGCCGCCGCAGCCGGCGACGATGTCCTCCATCTCGAGGTCGGCCAGCCGGCGACGCCGGCGCCCGCCGGCGTGCTCGCCGCCGCGCGCGCCGCGCTGGGGCGCGAGACGCTGGGCTATACCGACGCGCTCGGCCTGCCGCCGCTGCGCGCGGCGATCGCCGCGCATTATCGCGAGACCTACGGCATCGCGATAGACCCGGCGCGCGTCGCCGTCACCACCGGCTCTTCGGGCGCCTTCCTGCTCGCGTTTCTCGCCGCTTTCGACGCCGGCGACCGGGTGGCGATGGCGGCGCCCGCCTATCCCGCCTACCGCAACATCCTCACCGCGCTGGATCTCGTGCCGGTCGAGCTGCCGGCCGGGCCGGACGAGCGCTACCAGATGACCCTCGACCTTCTGCGCGGCCATGGCGGCGCGGTCGACGGGCTCGTCCTTGCCAGCCCAGCCAATCCCACCGGCACCATGCTCGCGCCGGAGGCGCTTGCCGGCATTGCGCGCTACTGCCGGGAGCGGGGAATCCGGCTGGTGTCGGACGAGATCTATCACGGCATCGTCTATGGCGGGAGCGCCGCTACCGTGCTTGCCGCAAGCGACGAGGCGTTCGTCGTCAACAGTTTTTCCAAATACTTCTCGATGACCGGCTGGCGGCTCGGCTGGGTCGTGCTGCCGCCGGACATGCTGCGCGCCGCCGAATGCCTGGCGCAGAATCTCTTCATCTCGCCGCCGGCGCTGTCGCAGCATGCGGCGATCGCCGCCTTCGAGTGCCGCGACGAACTCGACGCCAACGTCGCGCGCTACGCTGCCAACCGCGCGCTGCTGCTGGACGAGCTGCCCAAGGCCGGCTTCGAGCGCTTCGCTCCGGCCGATGGCGCCTTCTATCTCTACGCCGACGTCGCCCATCTCACCAACGACAGCGCGGAATTCTGTCGCCGCATGCTGCGCGAGACCGGCATCGCCTGCACACCCGGAAGCGATTTCGATCCCGTGCGCGGCCATGCCAGCCTGCGCATCTCGTTTGCCGGCTCGACCGGGACGATGGTCGAGGCGGCCCGGCGGCTCAAGGCCTGGCGGCGCTGACCGTCCTCAGGGATCGATCACCCGCCGCCACCAGCCGCGTTTCGGATTGGACGGCGGTCCCGTGATGGCATGGGTCGGCGGTTCGACCGATGTGACGTGCGGCGGTTCCGCGCCTGCGGCTGCCGGCTCGGCCGCGGGCTGCGGTGCCGGTGCCTGATCGCCGCGATCGGCGACCGGCACGCTTTCCGCACCGCCGGCTTGCGCGGCCGGCGCGGGCGAGGCGGCGAAGGCCATCTCCACATCGCGCTCCGCCTCGAGATGGGATGGCGGTGGCGGCGGCGGCACATATTCGACTTGTTCGGCGATCGGCTCGCCTTCCGCCGGGGTTTCGGCGGCATGCGGCAAAGCATCCTGGCCTGGCTCGTCGCGCCGCCGGCGCCTGCCGCCGCGACGGCCGCGGCGGCGGCGCTTGCGGCCGCCATTATCGCCGCCGGGCGCGCCCTGTGGCGCCCCCGCGTGGGGCGCTTCGCCGGGATGCTGCTCCGTCTCGGCCTCGGGCTCGAACCCCTCGTCGTCGGCAAGGTCGCCGAGCGGTGCGGTCACGTCCTGCAGCGGCGGCGGCATCATCGGCCGGCCCTCGTAGGGCCTGCCTTCGTAAGCGCCGCCCTCCTGCGGTCTGCCGCCCTCGCGCGGCGCGCCCTCGCGTCCCTCGTCGCGCCGCCCGCGGCGGCGGCGGCGGCGACCGCGGCGACGGCCGCGGCCTTCCTCGCCTTCGGCAGGCTCCGGCTGGGGTGCGCCGGCCTCGCTCGCCAGGGCAGGTTCGCCCGGCTCTGCGGCCTCGGCCTCGGTCTCTTCCGTCGACCCGGCCTCGGCCTCGGCCTCCTCGAGCTGATCCTCCTCGATGATCTCCTCGTCCTCCTCCTCCGGTTCCGCCGCGGGCGCCACCGGGGTGGGCAGGGCGGCGATCTCCGCCGGGGTCAGCGCGCGCAGCCGCTCCAGCCGGAAGGCCGGCGGGATCAGCGTGTCGTCGCTGCCGATGGCGACGCGGAAGCCGTAGCGCTGCTCCGTCCGCACCAGCGTGTCGCGCTTGTGGTTGAGGATGTAGAGCGCCACCGCCGTCGGCACGGCGACGCTGATCTCGGCCGAGCGCCGGCGCATGCCCTCCTCCTCGATGGCGCGCAGGACGTGCAGCGCCGTCGATTCCGTCGAGCGGATATGACCGCTGCCGTTGCAATGCGGACAGGGCTGGGTGGAGGCCTCGAGCAGCGACGGGCGCAGCCGCTGCCGCGACATCTCGAGCAGGCCGAAGGGGCTGATTCGGCCGAGCTGGATGCGCGCGCGGTCGTGGCGCATCGCGTCCTTCAGCTTGCGCTCCACCGTCGCCTGGTTGCGGTGCTCCTCCATGTCGATGAAGTCGATGACGATGAGCCCGGCCAGGTCGCGCAGCCGCAGCTGGCGGGCGATCTCCTCCGCCGCCTCGACATTGGTCTTGAGCGCCGTCTCCTCGATATTGCGCTCGCGCGTCGAGCGTCCCGAATTGACGTCGATCGACACCAGCGCTTCGGTCGGATTGATGACGATGTAGCCGCCCGAGCGCAGTTGCACCACCGGCGAATGGATGGCGTCGATCTGGCCTTCCACCTGGAAGCGATGGAACAGCGGCACCGTCGGGTCGCGATAGGGCTTGATTCGCTTGGTGTGGCTCGGCATCAGCATCTTCATGAAGGCCTTCGCCGTGCGAAAGCCCTCTTCGCCGTCGATCAGCACCTCTTCGATGTCGCGGGTGTAGAGGTCGCGGATCGAGCGCTTGATCAGATTGCCTTCCTCATAGATCAGCGCCGGCGCCGTCGATTTGAGCGTGAGATCGCGGATCTCGTCCCAGAGCCGCAGCAGGTACTCGAAGTCGCGCTTGATCTCGGCCTTGGAGCGCTCGCTGCCGGCGGTGCGTACGATCACCCCCATGCCTTCGGGGACATCGAGGTCGCTCATCAGGTCCTTCAGCCGACGCCGGTCGGTGGAACTGGTGATCTTGCGCGACACGCCGCCGCCGCGCGGCGTGTTCGGCATCAGCACGCAATAGCGGCCGGCCAGCGACAGGAAGGTGGTGAGCGCCGCGCCCTTGTTGCCGCGCTCCTCCTTGGTGACCTGGACCAGCATGATTTGCCGGCGCTTGACCACTTCCTGGATTTTGTAGTGGCGGAACGGCCGGACGCGCTGGCGCGGCGCCTCCTCGATCTCGTCGCCGCCCACGGTCTCGACCGGCTCGACCGCGCCCGCCTCGTCGCCGAGCGGCACGTGATCGGCGGCGGGATAGCCCTGGCCGGTCTCCGTCGCCGTCGACTCCTGGGCGGCGCTTGCGGTCTCCTGCTCGGCGCCGGGCGGCTGGTCGGGCAAGCCGCCGCTCGTCTCCGGCTCGTCCGCGCCGTGGTGGAGGTCGTCGTGATGATCGCCGTGCTGGTCTTCGTGATGATCGCCGTGGTCGTCGTCGTAGAGCGTCTCCGGCGCCGCGGCATCGGCGGCTCGCGCCGCCTCCGACTCCGGCCGGAAGTTGTCGCCGTCGGCCGGGTGCGGCTCCGAGGCGAAGGGGGTGGGCAGGTCCGGGCCGTCCTCCGGCATCTCGTCGCCGGCCTCGGCGCGGCGCGCATCCTCGACCAGTTCGCGATGACGCGCCTCGCGCGCTTCCTGCGCGCGGCGGTCGCCCACCGGGATCCGATAGTAATCGGGGTGGATTTCGTTGAAGGCGAGGAAGCCGTGGCGGTTGCCGCCATACTCGACGAATGCCGCCTGCAGCGACGGTTCTACCCGCGTGATCTTCGCGAGGTAGATGTTACCTTTTATCTGTTTCTTGGTTGAGGTCTCGAAATCGAATTCTTCGAGACGGTGGCCGCTGAGCACGACGACCCGGGTCTCCTCCGGGTGCGCCGCATCGATAAGCATGCGCTTTGCCATTCCGGCGATACTCCAAGGAGCGCCGCGTCGCCCGCGCGAAAACGGGCGGTGGCGCGATCCTGGTTAGGGCGAAGCCGGCGGCGCCTCCAGTCAATCCGTCGAACGGCACAGGTAGCAGGGCCATGGCGGAACTCGTCTAGGCAGCCGCGCCCCGGCACGGGCCGGGGTTGGCTTCGGGTTTCATCCAAACCGCGTCATCCAGAGCACCGGCCGGCGGGAAGCTGGCGACGCCATCCTGGCGTCCGCCCCGGAATCCCCGCCGCGGCACCCCCCGTTCCAGCCTCGCGGGCCGGATCGGCGGATTGCGGTATTTCGCAACAGGAAAGATACAGACACTGGAGAGCCACGACAACCCCTCGTGGCGCAGGGAGGGCGGCAGCGCCATTTCCCAAATCGGGGATTGAAACTTGCCTTGAAGCCGCCATAAAAGCTTAACACCTTAGGGACAGGCTTCAATCCCTGCCGGCGGCGGTTGCCGGGAGGTCGTGGCGGCTGGCGGATGCGGGTCATCTTCTTCCTCTTCAAGTTCTTGTTCGGCCTCGGCTTTGCGCTGCTTCTGGTCGCCGGCGGCGTGGCCGCGCTCGCGGTCTGGTATTTCGGCCGCGACCTGCCGGACTATCAGCAGCTGGTCGACTTCCAGCCCCCGATCGTCAGCCGGGTCTATGCCGGCGACGGCAGGCTGCTGGCCGAATACGCCAGCGAGAAGCGCGTCTTCGTGCCGGTCAAGGAGATCCCGCCGCGCGTGATCCATGCCTTCCTCGCCGCCGAGGACCGCAATTTCTACAGCCATATGGGTATCGACCCGGTGGCGATGGCGCGCGCCGGCGTCACCGACATCATGCGCGTCCTCACCCATCGCCGCCCGATCGGCGCCTCGACCATCACGCAGCAGGTGGCGAAGAATTTCCTGGTCGGCAGCGAGCTGTCCTATCAGCGCAAGATCAAGGAGGCGCTGGTCGCGCTCAAGATGGAGAAGGCGCTCGGCAAGGACCGCATCCTCGAGCTTTATCTCAACGAGATCTATCTCGGTTCCGGCTCCTACGGCGTCGCGGCGGCGGCGCTCACCTATTTCGACAAGTCGCTCGACGAGCTGAGCGTCGCCGAGGCCGCCTTCCTGGCGGCGCTGCCCAAGGCGCCCAACAACTACAACCCGCTGCGCTATCCCGAGGCGGCCAAGGCGCGGCGCGACTGGGTGATCGATCGCATGGTCGAAGCCGGCTTCATCTCGGCCGCGGACGGCGCCAAGGCGCAGGCGACGCCGATCCGGCTGCGCCATCGCGACGAGACCGAGACGGTGACGGCGGACTACTTTTCCGAGGAGGTGCGGCGCGAGCTGCTTGCCCGCTATGGCGAGAAGGCGCTCTACCAGTCGGGCCTCGCGGTGCGCACCAGCCTCGATCCCAATCTGCAGGTGATCGCCGACCGGTCGCTGCGCAGCGGCCTCGTCGCCTATGACCGACGGCATGGCTATCGCGGCCCGGTGGCGCGGATCGCCGTGGCCGGCGACTGGCGCGCCCGGCTCGCCGCCGTGGCCCTGCCGGCGGGCGCCGACGACGCCGGCTGGCGGCTCGCGGTCGTGCTGGGGGCGGGCGGCGAGAGCGCCGCCATCGGGTTCGCCGACGGCACCACCGGCATCATCCCGTTCGAGGAGCTGCGCTGGGCCCGCAAGGTGATCGACGACGATCATCTCGGACCGGTGCCGAGCCGGCCCGCCGAGGCGGTCGCCGCCGGCGATGTCGTGCTGGTCGAGGTGCTGCCGGAGCAGCCCAGGGCGGCGAAGGAGCGGCGCTATGCGCTGCGGCAGGTCCCCGCCGTCTCCGGCGCGCTGGTCGCCATCGACCCGCATACCGGCCGCGTGCTGGCGCTCTCCGGCGGCTTCAGCTACGAGATGAGCCAATTCGACCGCGCGACGCAGGCCAAGCGGCAGACCGGCTCGGCGATCAAGCCCTTCGTCTATCTCGCGGCGCTCGACCATGGCTATACCCCCTCGACGTTGGTGCTCGACGCGCCGGTCGCGATCGACCAGGGGCCGGGCCTGCCGATCTGGCGGCCGAACAATTACGAGCACCGCTATTTCGGGCCGACCACGCTGCGCGTCGGGCTCGAGCAGTCGCATGACCTCATGACCATACGCATGGGGGCGGATATCGGCCTCGACACGGTGGCGCAGTATGTCGAGCGCTTCGGTGTCATGGATCACATGCCACGGCAGTATTCCATGCTGATCGGCGCCGAGGAGACCACGCCGCTGCGCCTCACCGCCGCCTATGCCATGCTGGTCAACGGCGGCAAGAAGATCACGCCCACCCTGATCGACCGCATCCAGGACCGCAACGGCGTCACCATCTATCGCGCCGACGAGCGACCCTGCGACGGCTGCGTGAATGTCGATTGGGACGGACAGGCGCCGCCGGAGCTGCCGGATACGCGCCAGCAGATCGCCGATCCCCGCAGCGCCTATCAGGTGGTTTCGATGATGCAGGGCGTGGTCGAGCGCGGCACCGGCCGCGTTGTGGCGGCGCTCGGCCGACCGCTTGCCGGCAAGACCGGCACGACCAACGAGTCGAACGACACCTGGTTCGTGGGATTCTCGCCCGATCTCGCCGCCGGCGTCTTCGTCGGCTACGACCAGCCCAAGGGCCTCGGCCGGCACGAGACCGGCGGCACCGTCGCCGCCCCCGTCTTCCGCGATTTCATGGCCGGGGCGCTCGAGGGCGAGCCGCCGATCCCGTTCCGCATCCCGTCGGGGATCGAGCTGGTGCGGGTCAACGCCACCACCGGGCAGCTGGCGCGGCCCGGCGACAAGACCGTGATCTACGAGGCGTTCAAGCCCGGCACCGAGCCGACGGGCGAGGGAGCGCCGGTGGTGAGCGGCGCCTCGACCCTGACCGATGACGAGGACGCGGCCTCCATGGGCGAGACCGCCGGCGAAGTGCCGCCGGTCGCCGAGTCGGCGGCGACGATCGCCGCGCCGGCCGCCGCCGGCGCAGCGCCGCCGGTGATCCCGCCGCCGCTCGCGCCGACCCCCGCCACCTCGGCCGCCCCGCGCACGGTTCCTGCCACCGGCACTGGCGGGCTATATTAGCCTTCACGAAACAGAAGGACGGTGCGATGCGCGCTGAGATCATAGCTGCGGCCGACGAGATCAGACGCTCGTTGTCGCTGCTAAGGAGGTATCTTTGACTGGGATAACGCGACCCGGCGCCTCGCCGAGCTGAACGCGATCGTCGAGAACCCCAAGCTCTGGGACGATCCCGCGCGCGCGCAATCGCTGATGCGCGAGCGCACTCGCCTCGATCAGGGCGTCAACGGCACGCTCAAGATCGAGCGCGAGCTGCAGGACACGCTCGAGCTGATCGAGATGGCGGAGGCCGAGGGCGACCGGGCGATGGTCGCCGAGGCCGAGCGCGCGCTGGCGCGGCTCAAGCAGGAGACCGGCGCACGCGAGCTTGAGAGCCTGCTCTCCGGCGAGGCCGATGCCAACGACACCTATCTCGAGGTCCATGCGGGAGCCGGCGGCACCGAGGCGCAGGACTGGGCGGAGATGCTGCTGCGCATGTATACGCGCTGGGCCGAGCAGCACGGTTACAAGGTCGAGTGGCTCGAAGAGAGCGCGGGCGAGGAGGCCGGCATCAAATCGGCCACCGTCCGCATCCTCGGCGAGAACGCCTATGGCTGGCTCAAGACCGAGAGCGGGGTGCACCGCCTGGTGCGCATCTCGCCCTTCGACAGCAATGCGCGTCGCCATACCAGCTTCGCCTCCGTCTGGGTCTATCCCGTGGTCGACGACAAGATCGAGGTCGAGATCGAGGACAAGTATCTGCGCGTCGACACCTATCGCTCCTCCGGCGCCGGCGGGCAGCACGTCAACAAGACCGACAGCGCCGTGCGCATGACCTACCTGCCTCCCGGCATGGAGACGCCGGTGGTCGTCGCCTGCCAGAGCGAGCGCTCGCAGCACCAGAACCGCGCCAAGGCGACGGCCATGCTCAAGGCGCGGCTCTACGAGATCGAGCTGAAGCGCCGCGAGGCGACGGTCGATGCGATGAACGCCACCAAGACCGACATCGGCTGGGGCCACCAGCTCCGTTCCTATGTGCTGCAGCCCTATCAGCAGGTGAAGGATCTCCGCACCGGCGTCACCATCGGCGATGCCCAGCGGGTGCTGGACGGCGACCTTGACCGGTTCCTTCAGGCGTCGCTCGCCCAGCGCATCACCGGCGCCGACGCCGCGGCGGCACAGGCGGAAGCGGAGCAGGACGCGCGGTGACGGCCTCTTCCGTAGCGGACGGCAGCGGTGCGGGGATCACGCCGGATTCCGCCTACGCTTGGCTGCGGCTCGGCGTGACCTTGCTGCTGAGCGCCATCGGCGGCGTCGGCATGTGGTCGGTCGTCGTCGTGCTGCCGGAGATCCAGACCGCGTTCGGCGTCGACCGCGCCGCGGCGTCGCTGCCCTATACGCTCGCCATGCTGGGCTTCGGCGTCGGCGGGATCGTCATCGGCCGCCTGGTCGACCGCTTTGGCGTCGCCCGACCGCTGGCGCTCCTGGTGGTGGCGCTCGGCCTGGGATACGTCGCCGCCGGCCTCGCCGCCAGCCTGTGGCAGTTCGCCCTCGCCTATGGGCTGCTGGTCGGCGTCGGCAGCGCCGCCACCTTCGGCCCGCTGATCGCCGACATCTCGCATTGGTTTCGGCGCCGGCGCGGCATCGCCGTCGCCGTCTGCGCCTCGGGAAACTATGTCGCGGGCACGATCTGGCCGCCGGTGGTGCAGCACTTCGTCACGACCGCGGGCTGGCGCGCGACGCATATCGGCATCGGCCTGTTCTGCGTCGTGACCATGCTGCCCTTGGCGCTGGCGCTCCGCCGCCGCGCACCCGCCGCGCGGCTCGCGCCGGCGGCGGCAGGGGCCACGCCGCAGGCCGCGCTCGGCCTCACGCCAGGCGCGCTGCAGGCGGTGCTGGCGGTCGCCGGCCTTGCCTGCTGCGCGGCGATGGCGATGCCGCAGGCGCATATCGTCGCCTATTGCGGCGATCTCGGCTATGGCGTCGCGCGCGGCGCGACCATGCTGTCGCTGATGCTCGGCTTCGGCATCATCAGCCGCATCGGCTCCGGCTGGGTCGCCGACCGGCTCGGCGGGGTGGCGACGCTGCTGCTGGGCTCGTCGCTGCAGGGCTTGGCGCTGCTGCTCTTCCTGGGCTTCGACAGCCTGACCTCGCTCTATGTGATCTCGGCGCTGTTCGGCCTGTTCCAGGGCGGCATCGTGCCGAGCTACGCGATCATCACGCGCGAGTATTTCCCGCCCGGCGAGGCCGGCACCCGCGTCGGCATCGTGCTGATGGCGACGCTGGTCGGCATGGCGCTCGGCGGCTGGATGTCGGGCGAGATCTTCGATCTCACCGGCTCCTACCGCGACGCCTTTGCCAATGGCGTGGCGTGGAACCTGCTCAACGGCTCGATCGCGCTCTGGCTGCTGCTGCGCTGGCGGCGGTGGGCGATCGCCTGAGCCGGCTCAGCCGCTGTCGGGGGCGCCGCCCTTTGCCGCCAGCGGCTCGTAGAAGGCCGCCGCCAGACCGGCCGCGGCGCGTGCGGCGCGGTTGAAGGGCGGCTTCAGCGCGCCTTTGAAATGCCGCCGCACGAGAAGCTGATAGGTCGCCGCCGGCGGCAGCGCGCGGCGCATGCACAGCCATTCGAACCAGCGCCGGCCGACGGCGACATGGCCGATCTCGTCGGCATAGATCACGCGCAGCACGGCGGCGCTCCCGCCATCGCCGGCGCGCTCGAGGCGGGCGATCATCGTCGGGGTCACGTCGAGCCCGCGCGCCTCGAGCACCAGCGGCACCACTGCGAGCCGCGCCAGCAGGTCGTGCGCCGTCTCCGACGCGACCTGCCACAGCCCGTCATGCGCCGGCAGATCGCCATAGGCGCCGCCGAGCTCGGCGAGCCGCGCCGCGAGGAGACCGTGGTGCTTCGCCTCCTCGGCGGCGACGCCGACCCAGTCGTCATAGAATCCGCGCGGCAGATCGGCGGCGGCGAAGCGGACGATAATGTCCCAGGCGAGATCGATGGCGTTGAGCTCGATATGCGCCAGCGCGTGCAGCAACGCGACGCGCGAGGCCGGCGCGCCGCCCGAGCGCCGCTTGGGCATGGCCCTGGGCGCCAGCAGCGCCGGCCGGTCCGGCCGCGCCGGGCGGTCGGGCGGCGAC
>DAHUYF010000196.1 GCA_027315365.1 Rhodospirillales bacterium
CCCGGCCGGCGTTGACAGCCGGCGCGGCTTATGCCCCCTTTTTCCGGTGACGCCGCCGCAGAGCGGTGCCGGCGCGGGCGACCGCGGAGGAAGGGGCGATGTATCCGGGGTCGCAGGCCAAGATCCGTCCGCAGCATCCGGCCTTCATCATGGCGCAGAGCGGCGAGGCCGTGAGCTATGGCGAGCTGGAGCGGCGCAGCAACCGGCTCGCGCACCTGCTGCGCGCGGAGGGTCTGCGGCGGCTCGACCATTATGCGATCTTCATGGAGAACAACGCCCGCTATGTCGAATGCTGCGGCGCGGGCGAGCGCGCCGGCCTCTACTACACTTGCGTCAACTCCTATCTGGCCGCCGAGGAGCTGGCCTACATCCTCGACAACAGCGAGGCGAAAATCCTCATCACCTCGACCGCGAAGCGCGAGGTGGCGCTGGCGGCGCTGGCGCAATCGCCGCGGGTGGCGCGCTGCCTCGTCGTCGACGGGCCCGGCGATGGCGGCCGGGTGGCCAATCTCGATGCCGCGGCGGCCGGGTTTCCGGACACGCCGATCGCCGACGAATCCCTCGGCACCGCGATGCTCTATTCCTCCGGCACCACCGGGCGTCCCAAGGGGATCCTGCGGCCGCTCGTCGAGCAGTCGCCGGCGCAGCAACTGCCGCTGTTCGACTTCCTGGCGAGGCTGTGGCGCTATCGCGAGGGCATGATCTATCTCTCGCCGGCGCCGCTCTATCACTCGGCGCCGCAGGCCGCGGTCGCGCTCACCGTCCGCATGGGCGGCACCGCGATCATCATGGAGCATTTCGATCCCGAATCGTATCTGGCGCTGGTCGAGCGCCATCGCGTCACGCACAGCCAGCTCGTGCCGACGATGTTCTCGCGCCTGCTGAAGCTGCCCGAGGAGATCCGCCGCCGCCACGACCTGTCCTCGCTCGAGATCGCGATCCACGCGGCCGCTCCCTGCCCGGTGCCGGTCAAGGAGCACATGATCGACTGGTGGGGTCCGATCATCCACGAATATTACGGTGCCACGGAGGGCCTGGGCTTCACCGCCTGCGACAGCGCCGAATGGCTCGCCCATCGCGGCACGGTGGGCCGCGTCCTGCTCGGCGCGCTGCACGTGCTCGACGAGGAGATGCGGCCGGCGCCGACGGGCACGCCCGGCACGCTCTGGTTCAAGACCGCGACATCGTTCGAGTACTTCAAGGATCCGGTGAAGACCCGCGAGGCGCGCTCGGCCGACGGCAGCATGAGCACGGTGGGCGATGTCGGATATGTTGATGCGGATGGCTATCTCTATCTCACCGACCGGCGCAGCTTCATGATCATCTCCGGTGGGGTGAACATCTATCCGCAGGAATGCGAGAACCTGCTGGTCACCCATCCCAAGGTCGCCGACGCCGCGGTGTTCGGCGTGCCCAACGAGGATCTCGGCGAAGAGGTGAAGGCGGTGGTGCAGGCGATGCCCGGCATCCGTCCAGGTCCCGCGCTGGAAGAAGAGCTGATCGCCTTCTGCCGCCAGCATCTCGCGCATCTCAAATGCCCGCGCTCGGTCGATTTCGAAGATCAGCTGCCGCGGCTGCCCACCGGCAAGCTCTACAAGCGCCTGCTGCGCGAGCGCTATTGGGGCGAGCGCAAGAGCCGCATCGTCTGAGCCGGCAAGACAGGATGGATCGGCTCACCGCCTTCGGGCTTTTCGCGGTCACCGCGATGCTGGTCTGCTATGCGCTCGAGCGTCGCAGCCCCTGGTTCATCCTCGCTTTCGCCGTCGCCTGCGCGCTCGGATCGGCCTATGGCTTCCTCCAGGGCGCGTGGCCCTTCGGCGCGGTCGAAGCGGTCTGGGCAATCGTCGCGCTGCGGCGCTGGCTCGCCTCGGAGCGGTCGACCTGACGCAATCAAATGGTTATTGAGGTTATCTATCTCGCTTGGTATCGTCGGCTCCGCCGCGGGGATGCCCCGACAGGCGCCAGGGCCGACAGAGATCGGCCGCCGACCAGGGAGGATCAGATGACGATGCTCACGCATGGCTGCCGGATTGCCGCACTCGCGCTCGCCGTGGCGTTCGCCACCGCGGCTTCGGCCGAGGACAAGCCGATCCGCATCGGCGTGCTGAACGACATGTCAGGCCCCTACGCCGATTTCCAGGGGCCCGGCTCGGTGCTCGCGGCGCAGATGGCGGTCGAGGACTACGGCGGCCGCGCCGCCGGCCGCAAGGTCGAGGTGATCTCGGCCGATCACCAGAACAAGACCGATGTCGGCGCCGCCATCGCGCGCAAATGGATCGACGAGGACGGCGTCGACATGATCGCCGACGTGCCCAATTCCGCCGTGGCGCTCGCAGTCAACCAGATCGTCAAGGACAAGAACAAGGTCTTCATCGGCTCGGGCGCCGGCACCGCGGCGCTGACCGGCGAGCAATGCACGCCCAATTCCGTGCAATGGACCTACGACACCTGGGAGCTCGGCCATGCGCTCGGCCGCGCCATCGTCGAACAGGGCAAGAAGAACTGGTTCTTCATCGCCGCCGATTACGCCTTCGGCCACGACCTGCAGCAGCAGGCCGCCGACGCCGTGCTGCGCAACGGCGGCAAGGTGCTGGGCACGGTCGACGCGCCGCTGGGCACGAAGGATTTCTCGTCCTTCCTGCTGCAGGCGCAGAGCGCCAATCCCGACGTGCTGGCGCTCGCCAATGCCGGCGCCGACCTCACCAACGCGGTGAAGCAGTCGGCCGAGTTCGGCGTCAACCGCAAGGCGGCGCTCGCCGCCTTCGTGCTGACCGTCCAGAACATCCCGGCGCTCACCCTGCAGGCGGCGCAGGGCCTGCTGACGGTCAATGCCTGGTACTGGGACCTGAACGACGGCACCCGCAAGTGGTCGGAGCGCTACGAGGCGCGCTTTGCCAAGCACCAGATGCCCAACGACATGCAGGCCGGCGTCTATTCCAGCGTGCTCGCCTATCTGAAGGCGGTGGACAAGGTCGGCGGCAGCGCCGACGGCAAGGCGGTGGTGGCGGCGATGAAGGCAACGCCATCCGACGATCCCGTCTACGGCAAGGTGACGATCCGCGCCGACGGCCGCGCCATGCATCCCGTCTACCTGCTGCAGGCGAAGAGCCCGGCGGAGTCCAAGCAGCCCTGGGATTATTTCAAGGTCGTCGCCACCATCCCGGGCGACCACGCCTTCCGTCCGCTCGACGAAGGCAAGTGCCCGATGATTTCGGCGAGCCGCTGACCAGGGCTTTGTCGCGACGCCCCTGCATGGTATGCCGTGACGCACCGCTGGGGTTCCGGCACTGATGCTCGCTTCTCAAGCGTCGGTGCCGGAACCCCAGAAAACTCGAAGAGTTGCATTGCAGCCTCGACCCGTGATCGGGGATCAAGTGTCGAAACCGCAACACTAGCCGAGGCGATATGGCACGCACACGACTGACGGCGCGAGCGGCGGAGGCGAAGCCGAGAGCCGTAGCCTCCGCCGCGGCGCCGGCGCCGGCCACCCCCGACCTGTCGCTCGCCGGGGTCGACGGCTTCATCGGCTATGCCATCCGCCGCGCGCAGCTCTCGGTATTCCAGGATTTCGGCGAGCGGATGGCCGAATTCGCGATCAGCACCGCGCAATTTTCGGTGATGCGGCTGGCCCGCGACAATCCCGGCCTCAATCAGCGGACGCTGGCCGAGGCGCTCGGCGCCGAGACCTCGCGCATGGTGCTGATCATCGACGAGCTCGAGCGGCGCGGTGTCGTCGACCGCCTGCCCTCGACGCTCGACCGCCGCTCGCGCGCCATCTACCTCACCGCCGAGGGCCGCAAGCTGCTGCGGCGGCTCGAACGGCGCGTGGCCGCGCAGGACCGCGCCATGGTCAAGCGCCTGCGCGGCGACGACAAGGATGCGCTGCTGCGCATGTTGCGCAACCTCGCCAAGCCGCTGTGACGTCCTACCGCGCGTCCGGGTTCTCGACAACCAGCGCGATGCCCTGCCCGCCGCCGATGCAGGCCGAGGCCGCGCCGTAGCGCAGGCCGCGCCGGCGCAGCTCGCGTGCCACCGTCACGGTGAGGCGCACCCCGGTCGCGGCCAGCGGATGACCGAGGGCGATGGCGCCGCCATTGACGTTGACCTTGGCGTGATCGAGGTCCAGCGCGCGCTCGACCGCGAGGCATTGCGCGCCGAAGGCCTCGTTGATCTCGAAGCGGTCGATGTCGCCGAGCGCGAGCCCGGCCACCTCGACCGCCCGCTTGATCGCCGGCACCGGACCGATGCCCATGATCTCCGGCGGCACGCCTACCGCCGCGGCGGCGAGCAGCCGCGCCAGCGGCGCCTTGGCCCGCGCCCGCGCCCGCGCATAACCGCCGCCCGCAACCAGCGCCGCCGCCGCGCCGTCGACGATGCCGGAGCTGTTGCCGCCGGTCTGCACGCCGCCGAACGCCGGCTTGAGCTTGCCCAGCACCTCGAGCGAGGTCGGACGGACATGGCTGTCGGTGGCGAAGGATGCGATCGAGCGGTCGAGCTTGATGCCGCGCGGACGATAGCCCTCGATCTCGAAGCTCTCGCTCGCCACCGGCACGATCTCGCCGGCGAGGAATCCCTCCTGCTGCGCCGCCACGGCGCGAGCGAAGCTCTCGGCGGCAAAGGCGTCGACCTCCTGGCGCGAGATTTCGTATTTGCGCGCCAAATTCTCCGCCGTCTGGCCCATGGTGCAGTTCGCCGCGGGGTCGAGCAGCGCCTCCCACAGGAAATCCTTGAACTCGACCTGGCCCAGGCGGAAGCCGGTGCGATGGGTGTAGGCGGCGACCGGGTTGCGCGACATCGATTCCGCGCCGACGCACAGCACGAGATCGGTCTTGCCCAGCGTGATGACGTCGGCCGCCTGGGCGATCGCCTCGAAGCCGGTGCCGCAGACGCGTTGCACCAGGATCGCCGGCGTCTCGACCGGCACCCCGGCATAGAGGCCGATATGGCGCGGCAGCATGTAGGCGTCGAAGCTCGCCTGCGCCATGTTGCCGGCGATCACCTGACCGACATCCCCGGGCGCCACCGCGGCGTGATCGAGCACGGCGCGCGCCGCCTTGATGCCGAGATCGGTCGGCGAGACGCCGGCCAGCGCGCCGCAATAATCGGCGAAAGCGGTGCGCACGCCGTCGAGCAGCCAGATGTCGTCATAGCGACAGCTCATTCCCGCGACACGATCCGCCATAAGCGCCTCCCTGATGCGACCCAATTCCCTGCGACCGGCAATTATTATCGGCAATAACTATTCCGGCAAGGCCGCGAGCAGGCTGCGCCGCCGGTGCACGCCCCGACGCGAAGTCCGCCCGGCACCGACGGCGCAGGGCGGCGCCAGAGACCGCGCGGGATCGATGGTAGAGGCGCACCCCACCGCCGCCAAGGCCGGCCCTAAATTGCCGCAGCGTGTCTTCCCTCGGCGGGGGCGAGGCGGGTGTCGAAGACGGCGGCGACGGCGCGGGCGAGCATGCGACAATCCTCGACGATCTCGACGCGGTCGCCCGAGAGCCGTACCACGCCCTGCCGCGCGAGATCGCCGAGCGCGCGGCGCTCGGCGATGAAATCGGCGTCGGCGCCGTGGCGCGCGGCGACGGCGCCGAGATCGACTGCGAGGTCGCACATCAGCCGGTCGATGATGTCGCGGCGCAGCCGGTCGTCGGCGTCGAGCGCCAGGCCGCGCGCGACCGCGAGCCGCCCCGAAGCCACCGCATCGCCATAGGGGACGATGCGCGGCGTGTTCTGCAGGTAGCCCTGCGGCAGGGCCGAGATCGCAGAGGCGCCGAAGCCCACCAGCGCTGCGGCGGGATCGGCGGTGTAGCCCTGGAAGTTGCGCCTGAGCCGGCCCTCGGCCAACGCGCGAGCAAGCGCGTCGCCGGGCCGCGCGAAATGATCGAGGCCGATCGCGGCATAGCCCGCCTCGCCGAGCGTGGCCGCGATCGCCTCGGCTTGCGTGTGGCGCTCGCCGGCGCCGGGCAGCGAGGTCGCGTCGATGCGCTGCTGATGCCGCTTCATCGCCGGCACATGGGCATAGCCGAAGACGGCGAGCCGGTCGGGCGCGAGGCCGAGCGCCTGTGTCACCGTCTCGCGGCAGGCGGCGACACTCTGATGCGGCAGGCCGTAGAGCAGGTCGAGGTTGATCCCGGCGACGCCGGCGCCGCGCAGCAGGTCGACCGCGCGCTCGGTCTGGGCGAAGCTCTGGTGGCGGTTGATCGCCTGCTGCACCGCCGGGTCGAAGGATTGGACGCCGAGGCTGGCGCGGGTGAAGCGCTCCGCCTGCAGTGCCGCGGCCATCGCCGGATCGAAGCGGCGCGGGTCGATCTCGATGGCGAGTTCGGCCTCGGCTGCGATGTCGAAGCGGCGGCGGATCGCGCCCATCACCCGGCGCAGGCGCTCGGCGCCGATGATGGTCGGCGTGCCGCCGCCCCAATGCAGGTGGACGACGCGCATCGGCGCCGGCAGCAGGCTCGCGACCTGGTCGATCTCCCGCTCCAGCGCCCCGACATAGCGCTCGACCGGCGCGTCGTGGCCCGGCACCTGGGTATGACAGCCGCAATACCAGCAGAGCGCGCGGCAGAACGGCACATGCAGGTAGAGCGAGAGCGTGGCAGCGGGATCGAGTGCCTGGAGCCAGGCTTTCGCCTCGCCTTCGCCGATCGCGGCGCTGAAATGCGGCGCGGTCGGATAGCTGGTGTAGCGCGGCAGGCGCTGGTCCTCGAAGCGGCGGATAAGGGCGTTGTCCATCATGTCAGGCCATCGGATGCGCGGGAAAGGCGAAGGCCGGCCCAGGTCGCCGCGGCCGAGGCGGCGGGGCGGACGATGGCGGGCGTGCGGCGGAAGGCGTCGAGGTCGAGCAGGGTCATGCGGGGCGGCATCTCCGGCCCTGTTCATAAACCCGCCGGCGCCGGATCAGGTTGATCTAGATCAAATCGCGGCCGGCGCGCGCCTCAGCGGCCGAGCAGCTTGCGCTTGTCCTCGAACTCCGCCTTGTCGATCTCGCCGCGGGCGAAACGCTCCTCGAGGATGTCGAGGGCGGCGCGGCCGGCGCCGCCGTGGGCATGGTAGAAGCCGTGGCCATGAAACGGGTGGCCGTGGATCGCCCACCGCACCAGCCACACGAACAGCGCCATGATGCCGATGATGGCGAGCAGCATGAAGATCGGGCCGACGATCATGAAGGGATGCCAGCCCCATTCCGATCCCGCCCACGGTCCGCCCCACATCATGTGACCGTAGCCATAAGGCGCGGCGGGGACGTTGGGCGCCGCCGGCGACTGCTGGGCGAGCGCGGGCAGCGCTGCGACGGCGAGGACGACCGAGGCGGCCGACCCGACGAGACGTTTCATGGGCGCGCGGATCGTGCCGGCGAAGAGCGTTCTGATGGACATGGGACGACCTCCAGAGAGGTGATTACCCCATCATCGTCCCGTCCGGCGCGGCGGCCTTGACCTGGATCAAGGCCAGCCGCGGCTGCGGCTGCGGCACCGCCGCGGCTCAGCCCGTCGCGTCCTTGGTCGCCGGCACGGTGAAGCGGAAGCAGGTGCCACCGCCGGGATTGGGCTCGGCCGAGATCGTGCCGCCATGCGCCTCGACGATCGCGCGGCAGATCGACAGCCCGACACCCATGCCCTGCGCCTTGGTGGTGACGAAGGGCTTGAAGAGCTGCGCCGCCACCGCGGGCGCGAGGCCCGGCCCGGTATCGGCGATCCGCACCTCGTGGAAGCCGCCGGCGCGCACCGCGGTCGAGACGCCAAGCTCGCGCCGCGGGCTGTCGGCCATCGCCTCGATCGCGTTGCGCAGGAGATTGACGAGCACCTGCTGGATCTCGACGCGATCGATCACCGCGGCGCGCGCGCCGGGATCGAGATCGAGGCGCAGCGTCACGCCGAGGCTGCGGGTGCCGACCATCGCCAGCGCGTTCGCTTCCTCGATCACCTTGGGCAGATCCTCGATGCGGCGCACCGCCTCGCCCTTGCGCGCGAAGTCGCGCAGGCGCCGCAGGATGTCGCTGGCGCGCTGCACCTGCTCGGCCGCCTTGCGCAAAGCGTCGAGCGGCTTCGCCGAGGGCGGGGCGCCGTCCGCCTGCAGCAGGCGCAGCCCGGCCTGGAGATAGGCGAGCGCGGCGCCGAGCGGCTGGTTCAGCTCGTGGGCGAGCGCCGAGCTCATCTGTCCCATCTCGCTCAGCCGCGCGACGTGGATGAGCTCCGACTGGAGCTCGTGCAGCCGGGCCTCGGCCTGCTGGCGCTCGGTGATGTCGCGCACGAAGCCGGTGAACAGGCGGCGGCCTTCGACGAACATCTCGCCCACCGACAATTCCATCGGAAAGGTCGAGCCGTCCTTGCGCTGCCCGGTGACGACGCGGCCGATGCCGATGATGCGGCGCTCCCGGGTGGCGAGATAGCGCGCGAGATAACCATCGTGCTCGTCGCGATAGGGGCTCGGCATCAGCGTGCTGACGTTGCGGCCGCGCACCTCCTCGGCGGTCCAGCCGAACAGTCGCTCGGCGGTGGCGCTGAAGGACTCGATCCGGCCGCACTCGTCGATGACGATCATGCCGTCGGGCACGGTCTCCAGGATCGAGCGGAGCTGCGCCTCGCGCGCCCGCAGCCCCGCCTCCGCCTGTTTCAGCGGCGTCACGTCGTAGAGGATCTTCGACGCGCCGACGATCCGGCCGCTGTCGTCATGGACGGGCGACACGCTCAGGGCAACCTGGAGGACGCGGCCGCCCTTGGCGGCACGCTCGGTCTCGAAGTGCTCGACGCGCTCGCCGCGCCGGACGCGCGCCACGATCTCGGCCATCTCGGTCGGCCGCGACGGCGGCGCCAGGATGGTGATCGGCTTGCCGAGGACCTCCTCCGCGCGGTAGCCGAACAGCTCCTCGGCGCCGCGATTCCAGCTGGTGATGATGCCGTCCAGCGTCTTGCCGATGATGGCGGCTTGCGCGGAGCGCACGATGGCCGCCAAGGTCGAGCGCGCGACATCGCCGCGCCGCGACGACTCCGCGAGCGCCGCCTCGGCCCGCCGTTGCGCGCCGGCCTCGATCAGCACGCAATGCGCGCCGGCAAACCCGCCGCCGGCGTCGCGCACGAGGCGGGAGGACAGCAGCACCGGAAGCGCCACACCGTCGGCGCGGAGGAATTCCGCCGGCAGGTCGCGGATGCGGCCGTCGGCGAGCAGGCGCGGCCACGCCTCGCGGAAGCCGCCTGCCGTCCCCTCGGTCTGGAAATCCGCGATCGGCTGGCCGATCACCTCCTCGCGGCGATAGCCCAGCAGCTCGAGCCAGGCGTCGCTGACCGCGGTGAGCCGCCGATGTTCATCGAGGGAATGCAAGGCGATCGGGATGTCGTCGACGCGCATGTCCTGCCCAGATGATCCCCCCGGCACCATAATGCGTGAGCATGACGGCGTCGTCACATTATCAGACCTTGCGGTGCGGGTAACCCTGCCTCCGCCGGCATGACGGATCGGCGATTGGCGGCAATCCGGCGGGAGACCCGCCATTTCCCCTGCTCGCACCCCTTAAAATGCGTCGCACCATTAAATAGTGTTTAATAAATCAAATGTTTCAATGGGTATAGTGTGCGCCGCAACATGAGCGCGGCGTTCTTATATCGTGAAAGATGCCGATGACGATGTTCGACAGAGCCAGACGTGCCGTGGAAGCAAGACCGAGAGCGGCCTTCCGCCATCTCCTGCCGCACGCCTTCGCGGTGCCGCGGCGACGCGCGCCGGCCAAGCGGCCGCTGTCGCTGGCGCTGCAGGGCGGGGGCTCCTTCGGCGCCTTCACCTGGGGCGTGCTCGACCGCCTCCTGGAAGACGACGCAGTCGCGCTCGACATGGTGAGCGGCGTCAGCGCCGGCGCGGTCAACGCCGTGCTGCTCGCCGACGGCCTCGCCGAAGGCGGCCCGGCAGCGGCGCGGGCACGCCTCGAGCGCTTCTGGCGGCGCGTCAGCGGCGCCGGCGCGCTGGCACGGATGGGCCACGCCGTGGCCGGCTCCGCGGCGCTGGCGCTTGCATTCTCGGCGCGGCTGATGTCGCCCTACCAGTTCAACCCGCTCGGCCTCAATCCGCTGCGCGAGATCCTGGCCGAGGAGGTCGATTTCGCGCGGCTGCGCCGGGCCTCGCCGCTGCGGCTGCTGATCGGCGCCACGGCGGTGAAGGACGGCAGGCTGCGCCTCTTCCGCACCGAGGAGATCACGCTCGAGGCGGTGCTCGCCTCGGCCTGCCTGCCGCAGCTTCACCATGCGGTCGAGATCGAGGGCGAATGGTATTGGGATGGCGGCTTCAGCGCCAACCCGCCGCTGCGCCCGCTGGTGCTCGACAGCAAGGCCGATGACGTCATGCTGGTGCAGATCACGCCCGAGGCGCAGAAGGGCATGCCCTACCTGCTGCACGACATTACCCGGCGGATGAACCAGATCACCTTCAACGGCCCGCTGCAGCGCGAGATGGAAGCGCTCGCCGACCTGACGGAAGCCTGCAGCCGCGAGCGCTATTTCCGCTCGCGGCTCTGCCGCAAGCTGCAGCGGCTGCGCCTCCACCGCATCGCCGCCGAGGATGCGGTCGAGGGGCTGCAGCAGGCGAGCGCGATGGCGGTCGGCTGGCCCTTCCTGGCGCGGCTCAAGGAAGGCGGGCGCAAGGCGGCGGCGGATTGGGCGGCGCGGCTGGCGCGCGAGGACGGCTGAGGCGCAGCCGCCGCCGCCCGGC
>DAHUYF010000198.1 GCA_027315365.1 Rhodospirillales bacterium
GCGGCTCACGGCTGAGCGCGGCGTTGACGCGCCCGGCCACCGAGCTCTGCAGCACCACGCCGCGCTCGGCGCGGATCACCGCGCCGATCACCGCGTAACGGCCCCAGCGCGCCTTGAGCGCCTCGTCCCGCGACAGACGCCGGGCGAACAGCTCGCACTCGGCGGCCGGCAACTCGTCATCGAACATTGCGGACAACTGACTGTCGAGTTCCTCGTTCATCCGAGTTCCTCCGTACGACCGAGTCCTCCTTCGAATATTTCCCGCAGCCGGCGGTCGATGGCCTCGCGCGCCCGGAAAATACGTGAACGGACGGTGCCGACGGGGCAGCCCATGGCGGTGGCGATCTGCTCGTAGGAGAGCCCCTCGAGCTCGCGCAGCACAATCGCGGTGCGCAGATCCTCCGGCAGCTGCTCGATCGCAGCGTTGACGGTCTGGCGGATCTCGTCGGTGAGCACCAGCCCCTCGGGGGTCTCGGAATCCTTCAGTCGGCCTTGCATATCGTAGGACTCGTCGATGCTGTCGCGGTCGAAGTCGTAATCCACGGGACTGCGGTCACGTGAGACCACGGCGTTCTTCGCGGTGTTGATGGCAATACGGTACAGCCAAGTGTAAAAGGCGCTCTCGCCGCGAAACTGCGGCAGCGCCCGGTAAGCCTTGATGAAGGCTTCCTGGGCGATATCCTCCGCTTCGGCGGGGTTGCGGACATAGCGCGTCACCAGCTTGACCAGTTTGTGCTGGTACTTCAGGACCAGCACGTCAAAAGCGCCCTTGTCGCCTCGCTGTACCCGGCGAACCAGGCTCAAATCGCTGACATCGGCGCCCATAGCGGGCCTTCTCCTCCTGAGACAAGAAAGGCCGCTCGCGCCGCGACCTGAATAGACCCTGAATCTTTGGATAAGTTCACACTGCCTGACACCCTGGATCCCCGCCGCCGGGAAGCCTGGTCCGATCATGCCCCATCGCCCCCGGGGCCGCCAGCGGCGCCCGGATGCGCCGGGCAAGGGCCGCGAGCCCGGCATCGGCCGGCACCTCCCCGGCGAGCAGGTAGCCGGCGAGCTGCGGATCGGGCAGCTCGAGCAGGCGGGCGAGCGTCATGCGCTCGGCGGGGCCGGCCTCGGGCAGGGTCGACTCGGCGTAGCGCTCAAGCAGCACGTCGAGCTCCTTCAGGCCTCGCCGGCAGCGCCACAACAGCTGCCGCCCCTCGGCATCGAGCGGCGGGCGAGCCACGTCAGTTCTGCCGCTGCACGAGCATCTTCTTGATCTCGGCAATGGCCTTGGCGGGGTTGAGGTCCTTCGGGCACACGTCCGTGCAGTTCATGATCGTGTGGCAGCGATACAGCTTGAACGGATCCTCGAGCGCATCGAGCCGCTCGCCGGTCGCCTCGTCGCGGCTGTCGATGATCCAGCGGTAGGCGGCCAGCAGCGCCGCCGGCCCCAGGTAGCGGTCGCTGTTCCACCAGTAGCTCGGGCAGGCCGTCGAGCAGCACGCGCACAGGATGCACGCGGCCGGCCGGTCGATTCTCTCCTGCTCCTCCTTGGACTGCAGCCGCTCGCTGTCCGGCGGCGCCGGGGACTGCGCCTGCAGCCACGGCTTGACCGAGGCGTACTGGGCGTAGAACTGGGTCAGGTCCGCCACCAGGTCCTTCACCACCGGCATGTGCGGCAGCGGGTAGATGCGGATCTCACGCCCGAGATCGTGCAGCGAGGTGGTACAGGCCAGGCGGTTCACCCCGTCGATGTTCATCGCGCACGAGCCGCAGATGCCCTCGCGGCAGGAGCGGCGGAAGGTGAGCGAGGAGTCGACGCTGTCTTTGATGCGGATCAGTGCATCGAGCACCATCGGGCCGCAGTCGGCGGCGTCGAGCTCGAACGTGTCGAGGCGCGGGTTCTCCCCCGATGCGGGATCGAAGCGGTAGATGCGGAACTTGCGCACCTCGCGCGCCCCCGGGGGCGCCTCGTGGGTCACTCCAGTGCGGATGCGCGAGTTGGCGGGCAGTCGGAACTCAGCCATCGGAAAACCTTGCTCAGTAAGTGCGCGCCTTGGGCGGGACGGTCTCGACCTCATCGGTGAGCGTGTTCAGGTGCACGGGGCGGTATTCGAAGCGCACCCGGCCCGGACCCTCGACCGTCGCCAGCGTGTGCTTCATCCAGTTCACATCGTCGCGGTTCGGGTAATCCTCGCGCGCGTGCGCGCCGCGGCTCTCGGTGCGGTTGCCGGCCGAGTGGATGGTCGCGGTCGCCTGCATGAGCAGGTTCTCCAGTTCCATCGTCTCGATGAGGTCGGTGTTCCACACCAGCGAGCGGTCATTGACGCGCACCTCGGCGAGGGACTCATAGGTCTGCGCGAGCTTGTGGGCGCCCTCGGCGAGCGACTCGCCGGTGCGAAACACCGCCGCATCGATCTGCATGATCTTCTGCATCTCGAGGCGGATCTCGGCGGTCGGCCGCGAGCCCTGGGCGTTGCGCAGCCGATCGAGGCGCGCGAGGGCAAGCTCGGCCGAGTCCTTCGGCAGCGCCGCGTGGCGCGTGTGCGGCTTGATGAGCTCGGCGCAGCGGCGCGCCGCCTGCCGGCCGAACACCACGAGGTCGAGCAGCGAGTTCGAGCCGAGGCGGTTCGCGCCGTGCACCGACACGCACGCCGCCTCGCCGACGGCCATCAGCCCCGGCACCACGCTGTCGGGGTCGCCGCCGCGCGGGCGCACCACTTCGCCGTGATGACTGCAGGGAATGCCGCCCATGTTGTAGTGCGCGGTCGGCTGCACCGGGATCGGCTCGCGGGTCACATCGACGCCGGCGAAGATGCGCGAGGTCTCGGCGATGCCCGGCAAGCGTTCGTGGATCACCTCGGGCCCCAGGTGCTCGAGGTGCAGATGGATGTGGTCGCGCTCGGGGCCGACGCCGCGGCCCTCGCGGATCTCGATGGTCATGGCGCGGCTGACGACATCGCGCGAGGCGAGATCCTTGGCGTTCGGCGCGTAGCGCTCCATGAAGCGCTCGCCGCTCGAGTTGGTGAGATAGCCGCCCTCGCCGCGCGCCCCTTCGGTGATGAGGCACCCGGCGCGGTAGATGCCGGTCGGATGAAACTGCACGAACTCCATGTCCTGCAGCGGCAGCCCGGCGCGCAGCACCATGGCGTTGCCGTCGCCGGTGCACGAGTGCGCCGAGGTGCACGAGAAGTACGTCCGCCCGTAGCCGCCGGTGGCGAGGATGGTCATGTGCGCGCGGAAGCGGTGCACCTTGCCCTCGGTCATGTCGAGCGCGATGACGCCGCGGCACTGCCCGTCCTGCATGATCAGATCGATGGCGAAGAACTCCACGAAGAAGCTCGCCGAGCGGCGGATCGACTGCTGGTAGAGGGTATGCAGCAGCGCATGCCCGGTGCGGTCGGCGGCCGCGCAGGTACGCTGCGCGGTGCCCTTGCCGAAGTGCGTGGTCATGCCGCCGAAGGGGCGCTGATAGATGCGCCCCTCGGCGGTGCGCGAGAACGGCACGCCGTAGTGCTCGAGCTCGATCACCGCCGCAGGCGCCTCCTTGCACATCAGCTCGATGGCGTCCTGGTCGCCGAGCCAGTCCGAGCCCTTGACGGTGTCATACATGTGCCAGCGCCAGTCGTCCTCGCCCATATTGCCGAGCGCCGCGCTGATGCCGCCCTGCGCCGCCACGGTGTGGCTGCGCGTCGGAAAGACCTTGCTGATGCAGGCGGTCTTGAGACCCGCCACCGTCGTCCCCAGCGTCGCGCGCAGCCCGGCACCGCCGGCACCCACCACGATGACGTCATAGGCGTGATCGATGATCTCGTAAGCCTGGGCCATGATCCCTCAGCCTCCGAACGCGAGCCGCAGCACGGCGAAGATGCCGGCGACCGCCAGCGCTATGGATATGAGCCGCATCGCCACCAAACTCGAGAGCTTGAGCCATTCCGAATGGACATAGTCCTCGATCACCACCTGCAGACCGAGCGCCGCGTGGTAGAACACCGCGACCAGCATCAGTATGGCGAGGATGGCCGGCAGCGGATGATGCAGCCAGGCGGCGACCGCGGCGCGATCGGCGCCGGCGAGCGCCACCAGCGAGGCGGCGAACCACAATCCCAGCAGGATGAGCGCCACGGCGCTGACGCGCTGCGCCCACCAATGCCCCACCCCTTCCTTGGCCGAGCCCAGGCCGATGGCACGGCCGAGCGGCGAGCGCAGGCGCTGATCCGCCATCGTCAGCCCCGCACCAGCAGGCCGGCGGCGAAGGCGATCGCCGTAAGCACGCCGCTCGCCGCCACCACCGTCCAGCCCGAGGCGTAGGCGGTGCGCAGCTCGAAGCCCAGCCCGGCATCCCAGAACAGATGGCGGATGCCGTTGCAGAGATGGAAGAAGAAGGCGAAGCACCAGCCGAGCAGCAGCAGCAGGCCGAGCCAGGAGCCGAAGAACCATTGCGCCGCGGCGAACGCGTCGTCGCCGCTCGCCGCCGCGACCAGCCACCACACCAGGAACACGGTGCCGACGCTCAGCCCCACGCCGGTCGCGCGGTGGCTGAACGAAAGCACCGAGGTGAGCTGGAGCTTGTAGATCGAGCCTAGTTGGAAAGGCGAGAGCGGCCGTTCGGCGGGCGTCATTGCGGGAGAGCCTTGCGCTGAGGCGCGGCGCGGGCGCCGCAGCCATCATCTAGCGCGCAGCCGCCGGCCAAGTCAACGCCGCCTCCGACATGCCGGGGCCGCGGCGCAACCATGCCGCTTGTGGAAAAGCCTGGGGACGGACGGAGGACAAGCTGTGCGAATTGCGAAATTTTATGCACAGAAATTTTCATTTTGCGCAAGAAAACTTCTTGTTGGGGCGCGCGATTCTGCGATCATTGACCTGCTCGCGAGAGCGTCGGCCCTTGATCGCAAGCCTCGGACTCATCTGGCGGTGGGTTCAGGGCAAGAGATCGCAGAGGTTTCGGCGCGAACCTGCCGCAAGGTAGGTTTCTCCGGGCGATGCGGCTGGCGCCTCGCGGTGCGGGCCGCGTCGAGGCGGGCGCCCCGCGCCTGCCCGACCACTGGGCGACGCGCACCGCCTGCCCAGGCGGGACGCGGCGCCGGATCGCAGACGCTTCCTTCGGGGCGCGGCTCGCGGTTGGTGGGCGGAGCGATGCGAGGGGTTGCGCGCCGCGCCGGACCCTTCACCGGGCCGGCGCCGGGGAAGGCGGCGTCCCGCCCGGATGCCGCAGGCGGTGGGGGCAAGCCCATCCGCTCTCGAGCCAGGGAGCCGGCAGCGGTTCCTCGAGAGGCGTCAGCGGCGCTCGCAAGGGTGCCCTGGCGCCTCTCTGCTTCCGGCGCGACGCTAAGCGTCGTCGCCGGCGGGCGCCAGCGGTTGCTCTTGCAACCGCGAAAGCTCGCACCGCGCGGGCTGAGCGCTCGCGTCGCGGCACGAGCGCGTCGGATGTCACCGCGGCATCAGCACCCAATAGTCGAGATCGAGGACCACGGCGGGATGATAGGCGTCGCCCGCGCGGTCGGGAAAGTCGGCGCAGGGATGGTCCTTGGCCGCCACCGTGCGCAGCCGGAGCGCACCGAGATCGCCGCGCCCGGCGATCTCCGCCTTGTCGCGCACCTCGCTCCAGGCATAGATCGTGTCGCCGGCAAAGCACGGCGCGACGTGGCGGCCGCCGTTCAGCGCCGCAACGCGGAAGGCGTTGGCGAGGCCGTTGAAGGACAGCGCGCGCGCCAGGCTGATGACGTGGCCGCCATAGATCAGGCGCCGGCCGAAGCGGCCCTTCTCCTCGCTGTGCCGGTTGAAATGGACCTTGGCGGTGTTCTGGTAGAGCCGCGTCGCCATGGCGTGCTCGGTTTCTTCGATGGTGGTGCCGTCGACATGGTCGATGCGCTCGCCCGCCGCATAATCGCTCCAACCCGCGGCAGCGCCGGCCAGCGCGCGGTCGTAGCGCGCGAGATCGAGGCCGGCGGGGATCACCAGTGAGGCGGGCGCCACCGCCTCCGGCAGGCGCGGCACGCTCGCCGCCGGGGCCGGCGCCTCGGGATCGCGCTTCCTTACCATCACCCAGCGGACGTAATCGACGATGCTCTCGCCGCGCTGATTGACGCCGCGCGAGCGCACATAGACCGTGCCGGTCTGGCGGTTGGAGTTCTCGCGCAGGCCTACCACTTCGGAACGCGCGGTGACGGTGTCGCCGGGATAGAGGGCGGCGCCGAATACGCCCGCGGCGTATCCGAGATTGGCGACCGCGTTGATCGAGACGTCCGACACCGTCTTGCCGAAAACGATATGGAAGGCGAGGAAATCGTCGAGCGGCGCCGTGGCGTATCCCAGCGCCTGCGCGAACGGATCGGCCGAGTTGACGGCAAAGCGGGTGCCGGTGAGCGCCAGGTAGAGCGCCGCATCCGCCGCGCTCACCGTGCGCGGCGTCGCATGGGCAAGCGTCTCGCCGAGGCGGAAATCCTCGAAGAACCGGCCGGGATCGGTCTTGCTCGCCATGTCAGCCGGCCCGCTCCAGTTGCGCGATCTGCTCGGCGAGCGCCACGCTGCGGCGCGCGTCCTCGACATGCAGGTTCTCGATCAGCCTGCCGTCGACCAGCACCACGCCCTTGCCGGCGGCTTCCGCCTCGGCATGGGCGGCGATGATGCGGCGCGCCCAGGCAATTTCGTCCGGTGCCGGCGCGAAGGCTTCGTTGGCGGCGGCGATGGTCTTGGGATGGATCAGCGTCTTGCCGTCGAAGCCGAGTTCGCGGCCCTGGCGGCAGGAGGCCGCGAAGCCGGCGTCATCGGCGAGGTCGAGATGCACGCCGTCGAGGATGGCAAGGCGATAGGCGCGCGCCGCCAGCAGGCAGAGGCCGAGCGAGGTCAGCATCGGCAGCCGGTCGCGCGTATGCCGCGCCTGCAAATCCTTGGCGAGATCGGATGTCCCCATCACCAGGCAGGCCACGCGCGGGCTCGAGGCCGCGATCGCCTCCGCATGCAGCACGCCGAGCGGCGTCTCCATCATGCACCAGAGCGCGAGCCGCGCCGGCGCGCCGGCGCCCGCCAGCACCGTCTCGGCTTGGCGCACCGCCTCGGCGCTCTCCACCTTCGGCAGCAGCACCGCATCTAGCGGCATCGTCGCTGCGGCGACGAGATCGGCATGGCCCCAGGGCGTGGCGAGGCTGTTGACGCGCAGCACCAGCTCGCGCCTGCCATAGCCGCCCTGCGCGAGCGCCGCGGCGACGTTGGCGCGGGCCTCGAGCTTGGCATCGGGCGTCACCGCGTCCTCGAGATCGAGGATCAGCGCGTCGGCCGGCAGCCCCCGCGCCTTCTCCAGCGCGCGCGTGTTGGCGCCCGGCATATAGAGGACGCTGCGGCGCGGGCGCGGCGTGGCGGCCATGACAGGGATCTCCGTTCCATCCGAAGCGAGACCGCCACTATAGCCAGAAGGCCCACGCGAAGTCATGATGGCGACGACAGGAGGCAAGGATGGTCGAAGCGTTGCGCACGCCCGAGGAGCGGTTCGCCGCCCTGCCCGGCTTTGCCTTCGCGCCGCATTACCGCGACGATTTGAGGGGCTGCGAAGGCCTGCGCCTCCACTATCTCGACGAAGGTCCGCGGGCGGCGCGGCGCGTCTTCCTCTGCCTCCATGGCCAGCCGAGCTGGAGCTATCTCTATCGCAAGCTCATTCCCTTCGTCACCGCCGCCGGGCATCGCGCCGTGGCGCCGGATTTCTTCGGCTTCGGCCGCTCCGACAAGCCGGTCGAGGACGCGGTCTACACCTTCGACTTCCACCGCAACGCGCTGCTCGCCTTCATCGAGCGGCTCGATCTCGCCGACATCACGCTGGTCTGCCAGGATTGGGGCGGGCTGATCGGGCTTACCCTGCCGATGGACATGGCGCCGCGCTTCACCGGCCTGCTGGTGATGAACACCGCGCTCGGCACCGGCGACCAGCCGCTCAGCGACGGCTTCATCGCCTGGCGCGCCTGGTGCGCCGCCAATCCCGACATGGCGGTGGCGAAGCTGATGGCGCGCGCCTGCCCGGCGCTCTCCCCGGCCGAGGCCGAGGCCTATGCCGCGCCGTTCCCGGATGTGCGCCACAAGGCCGGCGTGCGCCGCTTCCCGCGGCTCGTCCCCGACCACCCCGATGCCGGCGGCGCGGCGCTGTCGCGGCGCGCGCGCGACTGGTGGCGGAACGAATGGGCCGGGCGCAGCGCCATGGTCGTCGGCATGACCGACCCCGTGCTCGGCCCGCCGGCGATGCGGGCGCTGGCGCCGCTGATCCGCGGCTGCCCCGCGCCCATCGAAATCGCCGCGGCCGGACATTTCGTCCAGGAGTGGGCGCCGCTCTTCATGCCGCGGGCGCTGGCCGCGCTCGGCTGACGCGCGTGGCGATCCTCTCGATCCAATCCGCCGTCGCCTACGGTCATGTCGGCAATTCGGCCGCGGTCTTCCCGCTCCAGCGCCTTGGCTTCGAGGTCTGGCCGGTCGACACGGTGCAATTCTCCAACCACACCGGCTACGGCGCCTGGCGCGGCCGCGCCTGGGACGCCGCGACGCTCGGCGCGGTGATCGCCGGCATCGGCGAGCGCGGACAATTTGCGCGCTGCGCGGCGGTGCTGTCCGGATATCTCGGCGAGGTCGCGCTGGGCGAGACCGTGCTCGGCGCCGTGGCGGCGGTGCGCGCGGCCAATCCGGCGACGCTCTATTGCTGCGACCCCGTTATCGGCGACGATCACACCGGCAGCTTCGTGCGGCCCGGCATCGCCGAATTCTTCCGCGACCGGGCGCTGCCCGACGCCGACATCATCACCCCCAATCGCTTCGAGCTTGCCCTTCTCGCCGGACAGAGCGTCGCCGACGCGTCCGATGCGCTCGCCGCCGCGGCGAGCCTGCGCGCGCGCGGGCCGCGGCTGGTGCTGGCGACCAGCCTGCCCGCCGGCGCCGGCGAGATCGCCATGCTGGCGCTGAGCGATGCCGGCGCCTTCCGGGTGGCGACGCCGCTTCTGCCGTTCGTCGCCAACGGCGCCGGCGACCTCGCCGCCGCACTGTTCCTGGGATATTTCCTGCGTTCGCACGATGCGGCCGCCGCGCTCGGCGCCATGGCATCGGCGGTCTACGCGGTGATCGAGGCGACGGCGCGGACGGGCGCGGCGGAGCTCGCGATCGTCGCGGCGCAGGACGCGCTGGCATCGCCGCCGCGGCGTTTCGCGCCGCAGCAGATCGCGTAGCAGAAGCTAGGCGGCGCCCTCGGCGACGTAGCTGTCGCGCAGCAGGCTGGCGGTGACGAAATCGGCGAGCCGGTCGGCGGCGGCGCTGTGCCGGCCGGCGGCGCGGTGCATCACTACGTCGACCTCCGGCAGCTCGGGAAAGGATTCCGGCCGGCCGATGACGCGCATGCCGGCGACCAGCGCGCTCCTTGCCATGACGCTGACGGCGAAGCCCGAGAACACCGCCGCCTGCAGCCCGCTGATGCTCTCGCTGACGCAGGCCAGCCGCCACGGCCGGCCGATGCGGTCGAGTGCCTCGAGCGCGGCATCGCGATAGAGATTGCCGCGCGGCAGCAGCGCCAGCGGCACCGGATTCTCGTTATAGGCGGCATGGCCGTGGCCGCTGACCCAGACCAGCGGCTCCTTGCGGATGAACTCGCCGGCACGGATCCCCGGCATGGCGGTGACCAGCGCGATGTCGATCTCGTTGGCGTCGATCTCCTCCATCAGCGTGCGGCTCAGCGCACAACGCACGTCGACTTCGACGCCGGGATATGCCGCGCGGAAGCTGGTCAGGAGTTGCGGCAGGAGATATGCGGCGTAGAGATCGGGCGTGCCGAGCACGACGCGCCCTTCGATCGGCTTGGCGTGCATCCGCCGCCACAGCTCGTCATGAAGCCGCAGAATCGCCCGGGCATAGCCCAGCAGCACCTCGCCCTCGCGCGTCGGCACCGGCCGTCGCGCCATCGGCTCGAAGAACTGCTTGCCTGTCTGCTCTTCGAGCCGGCGGATCTGCAGCGTGATCGCCGGCTGCGTCCGTCCCATCCGCCGCGCCGCTTCGGTGACGCTGCCGGTCTCGACGACGGCGACGAAGGAGCGCAGCGACCGGATGTCGAGATGGCCGGTGATCATGGCGCCATAACCCCCGCTTATGCCCGAGATTAATATTTGCAATTTCTGTACCGCCGCCAAATGGACTTAAGGTCCAGCCAAAGTTCGGCAGCGCCACGCCAAACGATGCACAGATTTTCACCAATCGTGCTCACGTTATGGACGAGTGCCGCGCGCGCCGATCAAGCGGAGGTCCAGATGAGCGAACGCGGGAGCAAGCACGATATGTCTCAGGGAAGCGGCAAGGCCGCGCGCGTCTCACGGCGCAGCCTGCTGAAAGGTGCGGCGGCGATCGGCACCGCCGCCGGCACCAGCGTCATCGGCGCGCCGATGATCTGGGCGCAGGAGATCAAGGACATAACGCTCACCCATATCGGCGTTTCCTATTCGGTGGTGCAGGCGATCGGCGACCAGGCGCAGAAAGATCTGGGCTTCAAGGTCGTGATGCAAAATCTCGATACGTCGGCCGCGCTCACCCGCTTCATCACGCAGCCGAAGTCGGTCGACATTCCCGATCTCGAGGGCTGGCAGGCCAAGGTGGCCGTGGCCCACGGGCTGGTGCAGGGCATCGAGGTGAAGCGCATCAAAGAATTCGACAACATGCTGCCGATCTTCACCAAGGGCGAATACGAGGGGAAAAAGGTGTCGCGCCAAGGCATCTCGCCCTACGAGGCGATGTATGTCGAGACCAAGGACGCCACCAAGATCGTCGAGGGCGTGCACGACTACATGACCATGCTGCCGCAGGTGTACAATTGCGATTCCCTGGGCTACCGGCCCGACCTGGTCGATCACCCGGTCGTCCAATGGAAGGAGCTGTTCGACCCGAAATACAAGGGCAAGGCGGCGATCCTCGACGTGCCGAACATCGGCATCATGGACGCGGCGCTCGCCTGCGAATCGCGCGGCGACATCGTCTACAAGAACAAAGGCAACATGACGCGGGCGGAGATCGACACCACGATCAACGCGCTCATCGCGCTCAAGAAGGCGGGCCAGTTCCGCGCCACCTGGACCACCTTCGAGCAATCGGTCGAGCTGATGGCCTCGGGCGAGGTGGTGCTGCAATCGATGTGGTCGCCGGCGGTTACCGCCGTTCTGGCCAAAGGCATCCCGTGCATCTACGCGCCGGTCAATCAGCGCCCCGACGGCAAGGAAGGCTATCGCGGCTGGTGCAACGGCATGGGGCTGATGAAGCATCTCAGCGGCAAGAAGCTCGACGCCGCCTACGAGTATCTCAACTGGTACTACTCGGGCTGGCAGGGCGCCTTCGTCGCGCGGCACGGGTACTACAGCCCGGTGCCGAAGACCGCGGAGAAGTTCATGGACGCCAACGAGTACGGCTATTGGTACCTCGGCAAGCCGGCCGCGGACGTCATCAAGGATCCCTATGGCGCGCCGATCGCCAAGCCCGGCGCGGTGCGCGACGGCGGCTCGTTCATCGAGCGCTTCACCAACATCTCGTGTTGGAACACCGTCATGGACGAGAACCAGTACATGATCCAGCGCTGGAACGAGTTCAAGGCCGCCTGAAACCCGGACGACGACGGGAGAGCGGCGCGATCGCCCGCTCTCCCGATGCGGACCAACGAGGATGCGAGTCAAGCGATGGTGCCGGCTCGGACTAGATTGACGCTTCAGGTTCTGCCCCTGGTGGTCGTGCTGCTGGTGTTCTTCGTGTTCCCGCTGCTGATCGTGCTGGCGGTCAGCTTCTTCCATTACGACGATATGGGGATGAAGCCCGGCTTCACCCTCGAGAATTACGCCGCGGTTCTCGATACCGGCCTCACCTACCGCCTCTACTGGTCGATGATCAAGTTCGCGGTGATGACCTGGGCATGCACATTGGTCATCGGCTTTCTCGTAGCCTATTTCCTGGTCTTCCACGTGCGCAGCAAGCTGATCGCGATCGGCCTGTTCCTGGTGTGCACCGTGCCGTTCTGGACGTCGAACATCATCCGGATGATTTCCTGGCTGCCGCTGCTCGGCAAGCAGGGGCTGATCAACAGCGCGCTGGTCGGCACGGGAGTGATTCACCAGCCGTTGCAGTTCCTGCTGTTTTCCGATTTCTCGGTCGTGGTCTCCTACGTGCACATCTTCACGATTTTCATGATCGTGCCGATCTTTAACACGATGAGCCGCATCGACCGGGCGCTGTTCGAAGCCGCGCGCGACGCCGGTCTCAGCCGGCTCCAGACCATGCTCCAGGTGGTGATTCCGCTGACCAGGAACGGCATCGCGCTGGGATCTATCTTCGTCGTCACCCTGGTGATGGGCGATTTCTACATCGTCAAGGTCCTCAGCGGCGGCGGGCGGGCCTCGATCCTGTCGGCGGTCTACGACGACATCTCCACCCTGCTGTTCCCGCAGGCTGCGGCGCAGTCGGTGTTTCTGATCATCATCGTCATGCTGATGGTCGGGATCATCCTGCGCGTGGTCGACGTGCGCAAGGAACTCGTGGACCGGCAATAGGGGAACAGCGATGCAGACCTCGTCCGACCGCCGACCCTGGACCTTCTATGTCCTGGCCGCCGTCTTCGCCGTTTATGTGCTGTTCCTCTACGGGCCCATGTTCTGCATCTTCGTTCTGTCGTTCCAGGGTCCGCAGGGCGGTCTGGTGTTCCCGATGCGCGGACGCGGCATCTTCTGGTTCGTACAGCTCGTGACGCAAGCCGACACCGGCGACATGATCGGCGCGATCACGCGCTCGATTCCGCTCGCGCTGATCGTGATGGTGCTGACCGTGGCCGTCTCGGTGTCGGCCGGCCTAGCCTTCCGCGAGAAGTTTCGCGGCGCCGGCGTGTTGTTCTACCTCGTGGTCGCCAGCCTGGTGGCGCCGGGCTACGTGCTGGGCATCGGCATCGGCCTGATGTTCCAGGTCTTCGGACTCAGCACCGACTGGTGGAGTTCGGCGCTCGGCGCCCAGCTCAGCTGGACGCTGCCGTTCGGGCTGCTGATCATGTTCGCGGTGTTCGGGCGGCTGAGCCGGTCCTACGAGGAGGCCGCGCGCGACATGGGCTTGACCCGAACCGCGACATTGTGGCTGGTGATTTTGCCGATCGTGCTTCCGGGCATCATCGCGGTGGCGCTGTTCGGCTTCACCCTCTCCTACGACGAATTCGCGCGCACGCTGCAGACGACGGGCGGCACGAACACGCTGCCGATCGAAATCTGGAGCATGACGCAGAACGTCACGTCGCCGTCGATTTACGCGCTGGGCACGCTGACCACGATCTTTTCCTTCGTGATCATCGGGATCTCGCTGTCGGCGGTGGCTCTCATTCAGCGCCGCCGGACCGGACGCTTGGCCTAGCCCGGACGCTGGACGGCGGCCGGACGCATGAAACAGGAGCAGATTGGTTCGATGGACGGACGGGGCACGATCGAACTGGTGGGAGTGTTCAAGCGGTTTGGCGACGGCACCGTTGCGGTGGACGGCGTCAACCTCAAGATCGCGGACGGGGCCTATTGCTGCCTGCTGGGGCCGTCCGGTTGCGGCAAGACCACCATTCTCCGAATGATCGCCGGGCACGAGACGCCGACCGAAGGCGAGATCCTGATCGGCGGCGAGAACGTGGTCGGTCTCGAGCCGCGCCGGCGCGGCACCGCGATGATGTTCCAGAACTACGCGCTGTTTCCGCATCTCTCGGTGCGCGACAACATCGCCTTCGCGTTGCGCGCCCAGGGCATCGAGAGGAAGGAGCGTTACCGGGCCGCCGACGCGGTGATCGAACAGGTTCAGCTTACGGCGCTTGCCAATCGCATGCCGAACCAGCTTTCCGGCGGCCAGCAGCAGCGCGTGGCGCTGGCGCGCGCGATCGTCACCAAGCCCCGCGTTCTTCTTCTGGACGAGCCCCTTTCGGCGCTCGACGAGTTCCTCCGGCTGCAAATGCGCTCCGAGCTGCGCGAGATGCAGAAGCGGCTCGGCATCACCTTCATCCATGTGACGCACACTCAGCTCGAGGCCGTGGCCGTCGCCGAGCAGGTGGTGGTCATGGACAAGGGGAGGGTCGAGCAGGCCTCTTCGGCGCGCGGCATCTATGCCGATCCCGCCAGCCCCTATGTCGCGCGCTTCATGGGCGGCCAGAACGTGCTGTCGGGCGTGGTCCGGAGTTCCGGCGACGGACGCGCCGCGCTCACCGGCGCGGGCGGCCGGGAATTCGAACTCACCGGCCAGAATCGGCAGCTTGCGGCGGGATCGGCGGTCAATTTCGCGGTGCGCCGCGACGAAGTGGTTCTGGCCAAGGCCGCCGCCGCCCCGGCGCTCGGAGTGAACGCGCTGCGCGCCCGCGTCACCATGACCGAGTATCAGGGTACTTACGTCAAGGTCACTCTCGCCATCGATTTGGCTCCAGGCGAGATGAACGGCGCCGACGAATTCGTCGCTTACGTTCCCGAAGCCGATTTCTTCGCGAAGGCGATTCAGATCGGCGATGCGGTGGTCGCGTCCTGGCAGACGGGGAGCGGCCGCCTCCTTACCGGCGATGCAAATGCGTTTCCACGGCATTGACCACACGGCCTGAGCGGACGCGACAGGGAGTAGGATTGCGATGGACATCACGCTGGCGGTCAACGGACGGCAGGTTACCGCGTCGATCGAGGCCAACACGCTGCTGTCGGCGCTGCTGCGCGAGGGGCTGGCGCTGACCGGGACGCATGTCGCCTGCGACACCAGTCAGTGCGGCGCCTGCACCGTGCTGGTCGACGGCGCCTCGGTGAAGAGTTGCACCCTCCTTGCCGCGGAGGCGGCGGGGGCGACGGTGGTGACGATCGAGGGATTGGCGGCGGACGGCGCGCTCCATCCGATGCAGCAGGCCTTCCACGACGAGCATGGTCTGCAATGCGGCTTCTGCACGCCGGGCATGGTTATGAGCGCGGTCGATCTCGTCGCCGGCAATCCCGACCCGTCCGAGGCCGAGATCCGCGCTTGGCTCAAAGGCAACATCTGCCGCTGCACCGGTTATCAGAACATCGTCAAGGCGATCTGCGCCGGCGCCGCCGCCCTGCGCAGCGCCTGAGAAGGAGAGTGATCCCATGACCCAAGACGGCATCGGCGCGCCGCTCAGGCGCAAGGAGGACCGGCGCTTCCTCACCGGACGCGGCCGCTACGTCCACGACATCGTCCGCCCGGGCCAGCTTTACGCCGTGTTCCTTCGCTCGCCGCATGCCCATGCCGAGATCCTCGGCATCGACACCAGGCCGGCGCTCGCCGGAACCGGCGTCGTCGCGGTCTATACCGCGGCCGACACCGCCGGCAAGATCAACGGCGTGCCCTGCGCCTGGGGCATCGCCGGCAAGGACGGCAAGCCGATGAAGGAGCCGCCGCATCCGCCGCTTGCACTCGGCAAGGTGCGCCATGTCGGCGACCCCGTCGCCATGGTCGTCGCGGAATCCCTCGCCGCGGCGCGCAACGCCGCCGAACTGGTGCAGGTGAGCTACAAGGTGCTGCCGGCGGTCACCGGCGTCGCCGATGCGGTGAAACCCGGCGCGCCGCAGCTTTACGACGACGTTCCCGGCAATCTCTGCTGCGACTGGGCGGTCGGCGACAAGGCCAAGACCGACGCCGCCTTCGCCAAGGCGCATCACGTCGCGCGCCTCGATCTCGTCAACAACCGGCTGGTTCCCAATGCGATGGAATCGCGCGCCGCGCTGGCGGAATACGAGCCCGCCACCGGCGATTACACGCTCTACACCTCGACGCAGCTGCCGCATGTGGCGCGCGTGCTGCTCGGCGTGCTGATGCTCGGCATTCCCGAGCGCAAGTTCCGCGTCGTGGCGCCCGATGTCGGCGGCGGCTTCGGCAGCAAGCAGGTGGTCTATGCCGAGGAGGCGCTGGTCACCTGGGCGGCGGGGCAGCTCGAGCGGCCGGTGAAATGGGTCGCCGAGCGCAGCGAGGCGTTTCTTTCCGACGCGCAGGGGCGCGACCACGTCACCCATGCCGAGCTGGCGCTCGACAAGGACGGAAAATTCCTGGGGCTGCGCGTCGCGACGCTGGCCAATATCGGCGGCTACGTCTCGACCTTCGGCCCCAACATTCCGACCAATCTCTACGGACCGCTGCTCGCCGGCGCCTACACCACGCCGGCGATCTATTGCGAGGTCAAGGTGGTGTTCTCCAACACCGTGCCGACCGACGCCTACCGCGGCGCCGGGCGGCCCGAGGCCACCTATGTGCTGGAGCGCATTGTCGACGTCGCGGCGCGCGACCTCGGCCTCGATCGCGTCGACATCCGCCGGCGCAACTTCATCGCCAAGGACGCCTATCCCTATCAGACGCCGGTGATGCTGCAATACGACACCGGCGATCACGCCGCCACCCTGGCGAGGGCGCTGGACCTGTCGGGCTGGTCGGGCTTCGCCGCGCGCCGCGCCGGGGCCGCTTCCCGCGGCAAGCTGCGCGGCATCGGCATCGTCACCTATATCGAGGCCTGCGGCCTCGCGCCCTCGCGGATCGCGCAGCAATTGGGCGCGCGCGGCGGCTTGTTCGAGAGCGCCAACATCCGCGTCAATCCCTCGGGGGACGTTAGCGTCTTCACCGGCGCGCATAGTCACGGCCAGGGCCACGAGACCGTCTTCGCTCAGCTCGTCGGCGAGCTGCTGGGCGTGCCCAGCGCCAATGTCGAGGTGGTGCATGGCGACACCGCGCGCAGCCCCTTCGGCCTCGGCACCTACGGCTCGCGCTCGGCTGCTGTCGGCGGCGCCGCCCTCTTCAAGGCGGCCGGCAAGATCATCGACAAGGGCAAGAAGATCGCCGCGGCACTGCTCGAGGCGAGCGAGCAGGACATCGAGTTCAAGAACGGCGCCTTCATGGTGGCCGGCACCGACCGCGCCAAGAGCTTCGTGGAGATCGCCGGCGCCGCCTACACGCCGCCGCCGAGCTATCCGCTGGAGACGCTCGAGCCCGGTCTCGAAGAGACCGCTTTCTACGACCCCGTCAATTTCACCTATCCCGGCGGCTGCCACGTCGCCGAGGTCGAGATCGATCCCGAGACCGGCGTGACGACGCTGGTCGCCTATACCGCAGTCGACGATGTCGGCACCGTGCTCAACCCGATGATCGTCGAGGGCCAGGTCCATGGCGGCGTCGTGCAGGGGGTGGGGCAGGCGCTGTGCGAGGACTGCGTCTACGATCCCGAATCGGGCCAACTCCTCTCCGGCTCCTTCATGGATTACTGCATGCCGCGCGCCGACGACCTGCCGGTCATCGTCTCGGCGACAGAGAGTACGGTCAGCGCGCACAACCCGATCGGCGTCAAGGGCTGCGGCGAGACCGGCACCATCGCCTCGCCCGCCACGGTGATGAACGCGGTGGTCGACGCGCTCGCCGCCTACGGCATCAGCCACGTCGACATGCCGGCCTCGCCGCAGCGCATCTGGCGGGCTATCCAGGCGGCGGCGCCGCGCGCAGCGGCCGAATAGGAGAACAGCCGATGTACAGTTTCGCCTATCATTGCCCGGCCTCGCTCGCCGATGCCAAGGCGCTTCTCGGCCGCATCGAGGAGGCCCGCCTGCTCGCCGGCGGGCAGACGCTGATACCGACCTTGAAGCAGCGCCTGGCGAGCCCGGATGCGGTGATCGACCTCAAGGGCATCGGCGGCCTCGCCGCGATCGAGCGCCGGGGCGACGCGCTGGCGATCGGCGCGCTGGCAAAGCATGCCGCGGTCGCGGCCTCGCCCGTCGTGCGCCAGGCGATCCCCGCGCTCGCCGGCTTGGCCGATGGCATCGGCGATCCGCAGGTGCGCAACCGCGGCACGCTCGGCGGCTCGATCGTCAACAACGATCCCGCCGCCGACTATCCCGCGGCGGTGCTTGGGCTGGGCGCCACGGTGCACACCTCCGAGCGCGCCATCCCCGCCGACGGCTTCTTCACCGGCCTGTTCGAGACCGATCTCGAGCCCGGCGAGATCGTGACCTCCGTGTCCTTCCCGATCCCGCACCGCGCGGCTTACGTGAAGTTTCCCAACCCGGCCTCACGCTATGCCATGGTCGGCGTCTTCGTCGCCGAGACCTCCTCCGGCATCCGCGTCGCGGTGACCGGCGCCGGGCCCTGCGTCTTCCGCCTCGCCGCGGCCGAGCAGGCGCTCGCCCGCAGCTTCGCGCCCGCATCTCTCGACGGGCTCCGCGTCGACTCCCAGGGGCTGAGCAGCGACATCCATGCCGGCGCCGCCTACCGGGCGCATCTCGTCGCGGTTATGGCACGGCGCGCGGTGCTGCAGGCGCTGGGCTGAGCGGCCGGGCTTGCTGTCGGAGGATACGGCAAGGCGCGGACCTATCATGGCACTTTACCGCGGCATGGACCGCCCGGCGCTCGACGCCGCCTACAACAACTCGGCCGCGGTGGCCGGCAGCGCCGGCATCGTCGCCGATTGGCAGCGCCGCAGCGCCGCGCTGCGCGCCCGAATCGGCGGGTACCGCGACGTCGCCTATGCCGCGGCGCCCGGCGCGCGGCTCGATTTTCTTCCTGCCGGACGCGACGGCGCGCCGACGCTGCTCTTCTTTCACGGCGGCTACTGGCAGCGCAACACCAAGGACGGTTTCTCCTTCGTCGCCGAGGCGGCGCTCGCCCTGGGCATCAACGTCGCAGTTGCGGGCTACACCCTGGCGCCGGCGGCGCGCATGGACGCGATCGCCGCCGAGGCGCGCGCGGCCGCCGCCTGGCTCGGCGCCCATCTCGGCGATTGGGGCGCCGATCCTGGCCGGCTCTTCGCCGCCGGCTGGTCGGCCGGCGCGCATCTGACCGCCCTGGCCATGGGCGAGGGCGCGGTGCGCGGCGGCATCGCCATCAGCGGCATCTACGATCTCGAGCCGATCCGCCTCAACTATCTCAACGACAAGCTCGGCCTGGACGCGGCCGAGGCGCGCCGCAACAGCCCGCTGCTCCATCTGCCCGCGCGCGCCGGAAGGCTGATCGTCGCCGTGGGATCGGCCGAGCTGCCGGAGCTGCGCCGCCAGTCGCGCGACTATGCCGAGGCGTGGTGCGGCCGCGGCCTGCCCGGCACGTTCCAGGAGCTGGCGGGCTGTCACCACTACGCGGCGCTCGAGCAGCTCGCGCGGCCCGACGGCGCGCTCGCCGGCGCGCTGGCGGCGCTGGTGCGCTGAGCGGGACGCCGCGGCTCAGCGCGCGCCGTCGCCCCGCGCGATGCCGTCGAGCAGCGCCGCATGGAAGCGGTCGGGCGCCTGGATCATCGGCGCATGGCCGAGATCGGGAAACTCGATCAGCCGGGCGTGCGGGATGCGCGCCGCCGCCGCCTTGCCGAGCACGGGATAGTTGCCCAAGGTCGCGCGCACCGCGGGCGGCGCCTGCGCCTTGCCGAGCGCCGATGTGTCCTTGTCGCCGATCATCAGCAGCACCGGCATCCGCAGCTGCTTCAGCTCGTAGATCACCGGCTGGGTGTAGATCATGTCATAGAGCAGCGCCGAGTTCCAGGCGACGCGGTCGCGGCCGGGGCCGCGATACATCCCCGCCAGCATCTGCACCCAGCGCTCATAGGCCGGCGCCCAGGTGCCGGCGTAGTAGGTCGCGCGCTCATAGGCGCGGATGCGCTCGGCGGTGGTGCCCAGCTCCTGCCGGTACCAGGCATCGACGCTCTGCCACGGCACGCCCTTGGCCTTCCAATCCTCGAGCCCGATGGGGTCGACCAGCACCAGCCGCTCGACCCGATCGGGATACATCAGCGCGTAGCGGATCGCGAGCATGCCGCCGGTCGAGTGGCCGATCACCACCGCGCGCGTCACGCCAAGCGAGGCGAGCAGCGCCTGCGTGTTGCCGGCGAGCTGCTGGAAGCTGTACTGGTAATGCGTCGGCTTGGTCGATTTGCAGAAACCGATCTGATCGGGCGCGATCACGCGATAGCCCGCCGCGCTCAGCGCCGATATCGTCCCCTGCCAGGTCGCGGCGCAGAAATTCTTGCCGTGCAGCAGCACCGCCGTCCGCCCGTTCGGCCGCGCCGGCGCCACGTCCATATAGGCCATGTCGAGCGCTTCGCCCTGAGACGAGAGGCGGAAATGTGCCACCGGCCAGGGGTAGTCGAAGCCCTGCAGCTCGGGCCCATAGGCGGGTTCGGCTTCGGCCGCGCGCGCCGGCGCCGCGCTCAGCAGCAGCAGCAGCAGCAGCAGCAGGCCGAGAACCACCCGCTGCGCCGGCCAAGTCAATAACGAGAACCCATCCGCCATGCCGCCGCCTCGCCCCGCCCGGTCACCGGCGCGAGCATAGCGACGGCAGGCGGCGACGTCAGCGCCCACGCGACAGGATCGCCGCCGACCGGTCGATGGCGTCGCGGAACGCATCGTCGAAGGAGACGCCGCGGATCTGCCAGCGATGGAGCCGTCCGCGCCAGGCGAGACGCCAGCGCGCGGTCCAGCCCAGCGCGGCCTCGCTCCAGACCAGGCTTCCGGCGAGCGCGACGTCGCCGCCGCCGTCATGCGCCAACCTGTCGAGGCGCGCTGGCGCCAGCCGGGCGAGCTGGCGGTATCCCAGATGCTCGGCGGCGAGCAACGCGCCGCTCGGCAACAGCGCCTCGATTCCGTGCCTCGACGCCGCCGCGGCAAGCGCCTGCCGCTGCCCGAGCCCGCGCCCGCCATCCGCCGCAAGGATATAGGCGCTCGGGGATTGGCGCACGGCGAGCAGGACCACCAGGCGCGGCCGCGGCACCGGCCAGGGCGCGCGCCCCAGCGAACGCAGCGCCGCATCGATCTTCGCGGGATCGAAGCTGACGGTGAGATCATAGGGCCGCTCGCGCGTCCCCTGCTCGTCATGCACCGGGATGCCACTCATGCGGTCGTGATAGGCAAAGCCGGCGACGAAGCGGCCCGCCTCCTGCGCCATCGCCGCGACCGCGGGATCGCGCGCCAGGCGCGGATCGCCCGAGACTTTCACCAGCACCGCCTCCAGGCAGAGCGCGAAGCCGCGCCCGCGTTCCGCCTCGCCTTCTCCGGTGACGATCGCCTGCATGCGATAGAGATCATCGGCCGCCGACGCGCCGCCGGCGGCGACGCCGAGGATGACGGCCAGGAAATAGCGGAACGACGCGAAGCCGCGCATGACGCCACTCTGCCGCCGGTTGTCGCAGGAAGCCAGGGGCGCGCGTCGCGCCCGGCAAAGGGCCGGTTGCGTCCTGCGCGCCGGCGGTCGATCCTGTGCCGGAGGAAGGCGGCGGCCCCGGTCGGGCCTGCCCGGCCTCCGCTACCGGCGAGGTGCTCCATGACCGACAGCGCGACCGGCTGGCCGAGCCTGCCGCTGGGCGAATGGCAGGACACCTGCGCGACGCTTCATCTCTGGACCCAGATCGTGGGCAAGATCCGCCTGGCGCAGGCGCCGCTGGTCAATCACTGGTGGCAGGTGCCGCTTTATGTCACGGCGCGCGGCCTGACCACCTCGCCGATGCCGCATGGACGGCGGAGCTTCCAGATCGATTTCGACTTCATCGACCATCGCCTGGTCATCGCCGACAGCGAGGGCCGGACCGAGACGCTCGCGCTGGCGCCGCGCTCGGTCGCCGATTTCCATCGCGAGCTGATGGCGCGGCTGGCGGCGCTCGGGCTCGGCGTGCGGATCTGGACGATGCCGGTCGAGATCGTCGGCGCCGTCCCCTTCGAGCAGGACCACGCCCACGCCGCCTACGATCCGGACTATGCCAACCGCTTCTGGCGCATCCTGGTGCGGAGCGAGCGGGTCTTCAATCGCTTCCGCGCCCGCTTCCTCGGCAAGGCGAGCCCGGTGCATTTTTTCTGGGGCAGCTTCGACCTCGCCCTCACCCGCTTCTCCGGTCGCGCCGCGCCGCCCTTTGCCGGCACCGCGCCCAATCTCGGCGATTGGGTGATGCGCGAGGCCTATTCGCACGAGGTGAGCAGCTGCGGCTTCTGGCCGGGCGGCGGCGCGCTGGCGGCGCCGGCCTTCTATTCCTATGCCTATCCGCCGCCGCCGGGCTTCGCCAGCGCGCCGGTGCGGCCGGACGGCGCCTTCTGGCAGGAAACGCTCGGCGAATTCATCGTGCCCTACGATCTCGTGCGTCAGGACGCGGCCGGCGAGGAGCGCCTCCTGGCGTTCCTCGAGAGCACTTACGCCGCCGCGGCCGATCTCGGCCACTGGGACCGCGCGGCGCTGGAGCGCGCGCCGGTCGCCGGGGACGGGACGCGGTAGCGCCGCCGGCGGCCCCCGCCTCAGCCGGCGCTGCGGCGGCGGGTGCCGGAATCGTCGCCCGAGGCGTGCAGGTAGTCGCGCGCCAGGATCTCGGCGATCTGCACCGCGTTCAGCGCCGCGCCCTTGCGCAGATTGTCCGCGACGACCCAGAGGTTGAGGCCGTAGGGCACGGTCGGGTCCTTGCGGATGCGGCTGACATAGACCGAATCCTCGCCCGCCGATTCCTGCGGCGTGACATAGCCCTCGTCGGCGCGGTGGTCGACGACGCTGATCCCCGGCGCCGCCTTGAGCGCGGCGCGCGCCTCGCTCTCGGTGATCGGTCGCTCGAACTCGACATTGATCGCCTCGGCATGGCCGATGAACACCGGCACGCGCACGCAGGTGGCGGTGACGGCGATGTCGGGATCGAGGATCTTGCGCGTCTCGACCGCCATCTTCCATTCCTCCTTGGTCGAGCCGTCATCCATGAAGACGTCGATATGGGGAATGACGTTGAAGGCGATCTGCTTGGTGAAATGCTCCTTCTTCGGGGGATCGTTGACGTAGATCCCGCGCGTCTGGCTGAAAAGCTCGTCCATCGCCTCGCGCCCGGCGCCCGAGACCGACTGGTATGTGGCCACCACCACGCGGCGGATGCGGGCGATGTCGTGCAGCGGCTTCAGCGCCACCAGCATCTGCATGGTCGAGCAATTCGGGTTGGCGATGATGCCGCGCTTCTTGTACTGCGCGATCGCCTGCGGATTGACCTCGCTCACCACCAGCGGCACGTCGGGGTCCATGCGGAACTGCGAGGTGTTGTCGATCACCACCGTGCCGGCCGCGGCGGCGCGCGGCGCATGCACGGCGGAGACCTTGGCGCCCGGCGAGAACAGACCGATATCGACCCCCTTGAAGTCGAAGCGGTCGAGATCCTGCACCTTCAGCACCTTCTTGTCGCCGAAGGAGACCTCGCCGCCGGCGGAGCGCTCGGAGGCCAGGGCATAGACCTCGGAGACCGGGAAATTGCGTTCGGCGAGGATGTTCAGAATCTCATGGCCGACCACGCCGGTGGCGCCCACCACCGCTACCTTGAACCCCATGATATCGACTCCCGGGAAAGGGGAACTGCCCCTATAGCGCGTTGACTTACGGTGTCGAGGGGCGGTTGACAAGGGGCGGCGCCGGGCCAAAGTGAGCGAAGCCGCGCTTTTCCGGGGAGGCAGACATGGCCGAGGCGCCCAGGAGCTTTGGCGAGTTCTGGCCCCATTACCTGCGCGAGCACCGCGATCCCCGCACCCGCGGCATCCATTATCTCGGCACCACGCTGGGCGTATTGCTGCTGCTTGGATTCCTCGCCGGCGGCGACTGGCGGCTGCTGCTGGCGGCGCCGATCGCCGGCTACGCCTTCGCCTGGTTCGCCCACGCCGTCATCGAGCGCAACCGGCCGGCGACCTTCACCCACCCGCTCTGGTCGTTCTACGGCGATGTCTACATGCTCTGGTGCTGGGCGACCGGCAGGCTCGCCGGCGAGCTTGACCGCGCGCGGCCGGCCTGAGCGGCGG
>DAHUYF010000089.1 GCA_027315365.1 Rhodospirillales bacterium
GGCGCGGTACGGTGCCGATTGTTACGCCTACGGCTTGCTCGCCGCCGGCTTCATCGATCTGGTGATCGAGTCGAATCTCAAGCCGTACGATTTCTGTGCGCTCGCGCCGGTGATCGAGGGCGCCGGTGGCGAAATGAGCGACTGGACCGGCGAACCTTTGTCGCTGCACTCGGACGGGCGGGTGATCGCAGCCGGCGATCCGGCGCTTGCCGCCGCAGCGCGGGCCGTGCTGGCGGGTAAATAACCTTCCGGCTGCGCAGATCGACGACTAAAGTGGTTCCGGTATGAACCGCATCCTCGCGCTCGCGTCGGCGGTTGCCGTCGCCCTTTTGTGCGCCGCAACGCCGTCGCTTGCCCAGCCGCGCTACGGCCTGTCCCTCTTCGGCGACCTAAAATATCCGCAGAATTTCAAGCACTTCGATTACGTCAATCCGAACGCGCCGAAAGGCGGGATGGTCAAGTACGCGGCAACCGGCACCTTCGATTCTTTCAATCCGTTCATCCTCAAGGGGGTGCCCGCCGCCGGCATCACCAGCCTCATGTTCGACACGCTGATGGCGTCGTCGGACGACGAGCCCGCGTCCTCCTATGGCCTGATCGCCCAGAGCGTCGAGATCGCGCCTGACAAAAAATCGGTCATCTTCAATCTGCGGCCGCAAGCCAAGTTCTGGGACGGCACGCCGATCACCGCCGCCGACGTGGTGTGGACGTTCGATGCTCTCAAATCAAAGGGCAACCCATATTATCGGCTCTATTACGCCGATGTGATCAAGGCCGAGGCGCTCGGTTCGCATCGCGTGAAGTTCATCTTCCGCACCGGCACGAATCGCGAGTTGCCCACGATCGTCGGCGAGATGCCTGTCTTGTCGAAGGCTTACTGGTCGACGCATGACTTCGGCAAAACGACGCTCACCGTTCCGCTCAGCAGCGGACCGTACAAAATTGTTGCCTTCGGGGCCGGGCGATACGTCGTCTATCGGCGCGTCGCCAATTATTGGGGCAAGGACCTGCCGGTCAATGTCGGTCGCTATAATTTCAACGAGATCCGTTACGACTACTATCACGATCAATCGGTGGCGCTCGAGGCGTTCAAGGCCGGCGCCTACGACATTCGGCTCGAGAACGTCGCCAAGAACTGGGCAATCGGCTACGACGGCCCCGCACTGAGTGCCGGTTGGATCAAGAAGGAAGAAATTCCGAACAAGGTGCCGCAGGGCATGCAAGCCTTCGGCTTCAACCTGCGCCGGAAGCTGTTCCAGGATCGCCGCGTGCGCGAGGCACTCGGGTACCTGTTCAATTTCGAGTGGACCAATAAAACGCTGTTCTACGGCGCCTATAAGCGCACCGAGAGCTATTTTGCGAACTCCGATCTTGCCTCGTCGGGCCTGCCCGGGCCGGATGAACTCGCGATTCTCGATCAGTATCGCGGCCGGATTCCAGACGCCGTCTTCACCAAGGTGTTCAAGACCCCGACGACGAACGGCAACGGCGACATCCGGCCAAATATCCACGAGGCTCTTAAGCTCCTCGCCGAAGCCGGCTGGACGGTGAAAGACGGCAAGATGGTGAACGCGCAGGGCCAGCAGTTCCGGTTCGAATTCCTGCTCGGCCAACCAGAGTTCGAGCGCGTCGTGCTGCCGTTCGCGCAGAATCTGGCGCGCATCGGCATCGTCTGCAACGTGCGCACGGTCGATCCCGCCCAATACCAGAACAGGATGAACAATTTCGACTTCGATATGACTGTCGTGGTGTTCCCCGAGGGGCCTTCTCCGGGCAACGAACAGCGGGATTACTGGACCTCGCCTTCCGCCGATCAGGTTGGCGGCGGCAATCTGCTCGGCATAAAGTCGAAGGTGGTGGATGACCTCGTGAATCTCGTCATCGATGCGCCGGATCGGCGCAGCCTTGTCACGCGTACGCGCGCGCTCGACCGTGTTCTGCTCGAAGGCTACTACGTCATTCCGAACTGGTATCTGCCGTATTTCCGCGTCGCCTATTGGGATAAATTCGGCCGGCCGAAAACCAATCCGCCCTATGCCTTGGCGCTGAACACCTGGTGGTACGACAGGGCACGCGCTACCAAACTCGCCGCGGAGCGGAAATAAGCGCCGATGCTTGCTTACGCGTTCCGTCGCATCCTGCTGATCATTCCGACGCTGTTCGCGATCATTCTCGTCAACTTCATCATCGTGCAGGCCGCACCCGGCGGACCGGTCGATCAACTCATAGCGCAGCTCAAGGGGAGGGGCGGCGCCACTCTGTCGCGCGTTACCGGCGGTGGCGGTGACCTCGGTCTCAACGCAACCTCGGCGACGCAAGCCGCGAATGAGACGCGCGGCGCGCGTGGCCTCGATCCGCAGTTCATCGCGCAACTCAACAAGCTTTACGGTTTCGACAAGCCGCCGGCGCAGCGGTTTCTGTTGATGATGAAAAACTATCTGACGTTCAACTTCGGCGTGAGCTTTTATCAGGATCAGCCGGTCATCAAGCTCATCGCCGAAAGGTTGCCGGTTTCGGTTTCGCTCGGCCTATGGACGACGCTGATAACGTATCTGGTCTCGATTCCGCTCGGCATCCGCAAGGCGGTGCGCGACGGCAGCAGATTCGACGTGTGGTCGAGCGCGGTGGTGATCGTGGGATACGCCATTCCGGGCTTCCTGTTCGCCGTGCTGCTCATCGTGCTGTTCGCCGGCGGCAGCTACCTGCAATGGTTCCCGCTGCGCGGCATCGTCTCCGACGACTGGTCGAGCTTCTCGCTGGCGCACAAGATCGCCGATTATTTCTGGCACGTGACGCTGCCGGTGGTCTCGCTGCTGATCGGCAGCTTCGCCAGCCTCACCATGCTGACCAAGAACTCCTTCCTCGAGGAGATCGGCAAGCAGTACGTCGTCACCGCCCGCGCCAAGGGGCTGTCCGAGCGGCGCGTGCTCTACGGCCATGTCTTCCGCAACGCCATGCTGCTGGTGATCGCGGGATTTCCCGCGGCGTTCATCGGCATCCTGTTCACCGGCGCGCTGCTGGTGGAGGTGATCTTCTCGCTGGACGGGCTGGGATATCTCGGATTCCAGGCGGCGATCGGGCGCGACTACCCGGTGATGTTCGGCACGCTCTACGTCTATACGCTGATCGGCCTCGTCATGACGCTGGTGCGCGACCTCACCTACATGTGGGTCGATCCGCGCATCGATTTCGCGGACCGCCGGGCATGAGCGCGCCCACGACCGCGCTTGCCCGCTCGCCGACGCGGCGCGTGCTCGGGCTGCGGCTGACGCCGCTGGCGCGCCGGCGCCTGGCGAATTTCCGCGCCAACCGCCGCGGCTTCTGGTCGCTGTGGATATTCCTGACGCTGTTCATCGTCAGCCTTTTCGCCGAGTTCATCGCCAACGACCGGCCGATCGTGGCCGCCTATGACCACCGCCTCTATTTTCCCGTCATGGTCGATTATCCCGAGACGACCTTCGGCGGCGAGTTCCCGACCGCGGCGGATTACCGCGATCCCTATGTGGCGCGGCGCATCGCCGAGCACGGCTGGGCGGTGTGGCCGCTCATCCCCTTCGGCTACAAGACCATCAACTACAACCTCCCGACCCCCGCCCCCTCGCCGCCCGACGCGGTCGACTGGCTCGGCACCGATGATCAAGGGCGCGACGTGCTGGCGCGGCTCCTCTACGGCTTCCGCATCTCGGTGCTGTTCGGCCTCGTGCTCACCGTGCTGAGCTCGATCGTCGGCGTCGCCGCCGGCGCGATCCAGGGCTATTACGGCGGCCTCACCGATCTCCTCTTCCAGCGCTTCATCGAGGTGTGGTCGGGCCTGCCGGTGCTGTTCCTGCTGATCATCCTGTCGAGCATCATCCAGCCGAATTTCTGGTGGCTGCTCGGCATCATGCTGCTGTTCTCGTGGATGTCGCTGGTCGATCTCGTGCGCGCCGAGTTCCTGCGCGCGCGCAATTTCGACTACGTCCGCGCCGCACGCGCCCTCGGCGTCGGCAATCCGGTCATCATCTGGCGCCACGTGCTGCCCAACGCGATGGTGGCGACGCTCACCTTCATGCCGTTCATCCTCAACGGGTCGATCACCACCCTGACCTCGCTCGACTTCCTCGGCTTCGGCCTGCCCGCCGGCTCGCCCTCGCTGGGCGAGCTGCTGGCGCAAGGCAAGAACAATCTGCAAGCGCCCTGGCTGGGCTTCACCTCCTTCTTCGTCCTGGCGTTCATGCTGAGCCTGCTCATCTTCATCGGCGAAGCGGTGCGCGACGCGTTCGACCCGAGGAAGGTGAGATGAAGCTTTCAGCCGTCAGCTATCAGCTGTCAGCCATCAGCCGGGGCGAATAATGCAGGATTTTCGCGACCTTAAAGTCTGGAGCAGGGCGCATGTGCTCGCTCTCGAGATTTACACGGTCACGGAAGCTTTTCCGGCAGCGGAGCGTTATGGGCTCACCAGCCAGATGCGCAGGGCAGCGGTCTCCGTTCCGGCCAATATAGCTGAAGGGTGCGCGCGGTCATCGGATCCGGATTTCGCCCGCTTTCTATGGATAGCACTGGGTTCGGCCAGCGAGCTCGAGTATCTTGCCTTGCTCGCGCGCGACCTTGAGCTGCTCCCCGATTCTGATTATCAGCGCGTTCTCGCGGACGCTCAGGAGGTAAAGCGAATGCTCACTGCACTCGTCGCTCGCCTGAAGGCTGATAGCTGACGGCTGATAGCTGACAGCTGACAGCTTCTTTCCCCATGCCCCTCCTCTCCGTCCGCTCGCTGTCCGTCGCCTTCGCCGTTCCCGGCGGCAGGGTCGAGGCGGTGAAGAGCGTGTCCTTCGATCTCGACAAGGGCCGGACCCTGGCGCTGGTCGGCGAGTCCGGCTCGGGCAAATCGGTCACCGCCCTCTCCCTCCTGCAGCTCCTGCCCTATCCGCCGGCGAGCCACGGACCCGGCAGCAGCATCGTCTTCGACGGCACGGAGCTGGTCGGCGCGCGCGAGGGCGTGATGCGCGACATCCGCGGCAACCGCATCGCCATGGTGTTCCAGGAGCCGATGACCTCGCTCAACCCGCTCCACACCATCGAGAAGCAGATCGCCGAGACGCTCGTCCTGCACAAGCGCATGAATGCGGCGGCGGCGCGCGCGCGGGTGGTCGAGCTGCTGCGGCTGGTGGGCCTGGGCGATGCCGAGCGCCGCCTCGACGCCTATCCGCACCAGCTCTCCGGCGGCCAGCGCCAGCGCGTGATGATCGCCATGGCGCTCGCCAACGAGCCCGACATCCTCGTCGCCGACGAGATCACCACCGCGCTCGACGTCACCATCCAGGCGCAGATCCTGAAGCTGCTGCGGGATCTGCAGGCGCGCTTCGGCATGGCGCTGCTGCTCATCACCCATGATCTCGGCATCGTGCGCAAGATGGCGGATACCGTGCTGGTGATGACCAAGGGCGAGGTGGTCGAGGCCGGACCGGTGCGCGAGGTCTTCGCCCGCCCGCAGCATGCCTATACCCGCCATCTGCTGGCCGCCGAGCCCAAGGGGGCGCCGCAGGCGGCCGATGCCGCGGCGCCGATCCTGGTCGAAGCGCAGGACCTCAAGGTCTGGTTCCCCATCCGCAGCGGCCTGCTGCGCCGCGTCACCGGCCATGTGAAGGCGGTGGACGGCGTCTCCTTCGGCCTCGCCCGGGGCGAGACGCTGGGGGTGGTCGGCGAAAGCGGCTCGGGCAAGACGACGCTCGGCCTGGCGCTTCTCCGCCTCATCGCCAGCGAGGGCGCCATCCGCTTCGACGGGCGCCGGCTGGACGGCCTCGCCGAGGGTGCGATGCGTCCGCTCAGGCGCGAGCTGCAGATCATGTTCCAGGACCCGTTCTCCAGCCTGTCGCCGCGGCTTTCGGTGGCGCAGATCGTCGAGGAGGGGCTCAAGGTGCACCGCATCGGCCGCGACGCCGCCGAGCGCCGCGCCATCATCGAGCGGACGCTGATCGAGGTCGGGCTCGATCCCGCCTCGGCCGAGCGCTATCCGCACGAATTCTCCGGCGGCCAGCGCCAGCGCGTCGCCGTCGCCCGCGCCCTGGTGCTGAAGCCGCGCTTCGTCGTGCTGGACGAGCCGACCTCGGCGCTCGACATGTCGGTGCAGGCGCAGGTGGTCGAGCTGCTGCGCGAGCTGCAGCACCGTCACGGGCTCTCCTATCTCTTCATCAGCCACGATTTGCGCGTGGTGCGCGCGCTGGCGCATCACGTGCTGGTGATGAAGGACGGCAGGATCGTCGAGGCCGGCCCGGCGGCGCGGCTGTTCGGCGCGCCGCAGCATCCCTATACCCGCGCCCTCATGGCCGCGGCCTTCGATCTCGAAGTGGTGGAGAGTGCGGCGACGGCACAGTAGAGTGGCGCCGATGGTCGTGCTCTTCCTTTCCGCCGTCGACAGCGCCGCCGATTGGCAAGCCGAGCTGGGCAGGCTCCTGCCCGATCTGGAGCTGCGCGTCTGGCCCGATCTCGGCGATCCCACCGAGATCGAGGCGGCGCTGGTGTGGCGCCCGCCGCCGGGGCTGCTCGATCGGCTGCCCAATCTCAAGCTCATCCTGTCGCTCGGCGCCGGCGTCGATCACATCCTCGCCGATCCGTCGCTGCCGCCGGGGGTGCCGGTGGTGCGCCTGGTCGATCCCTACATGACCGCGGCGATGAGCGAGTACGTGCAGCTGCAGGTGCTGCGCCTGCACCGCCAGGACCCGGCCTATCTCGAGCAGCAGCGGGCGCGGCGGTGGCGGACGCTGCCGCAGCCCAACGCCGCCGAGCGCCGCGTCGGCGTGCTCGGGCTGGGCGTGCTCGGCAGCGATGCCGCGCTCAAGCTCAAGGTGCTGGGCTTCGACGTCGCCGGCTGGAGCCGCAGCGAGCGCAAGCTGCCGGGGATCGCGACCTTCTGCGGCGCGGACGGCCTCGAGGCGCTGCTCCGGCGCTCGGAAATCCTGGTCTGCCTGCTGCCGCTGACCCCGGCGACGGCGGGCATTCTCGATGCCCGGCTGTTCGGCCTGCTGCCGCGCGGCGCGGCGCTGGTCAATTGTGCGCGCGGCGGCCATCTGGTCGAGGCCGACCTGCTGGCCGCGCTCGACGGCGGCCGGCTTTCGGCCGCCGTGCTCGACGTCTTCCGCGACGAGCCGCTGCCGCCGGAGCATCCGTTCTGGGCGCATCCGCGCATCCTGGTGACGCCGCATGTCGCCGCGGCGACGCATCCGCCGAGCGCGGCGGCGGCGGTGGCGGACAATCTGCGCCGCCTGCGCGAGGGCCGGCCGCTGCTCAACCGGGTGGACGTCTCAGTGCGCTATTGAACGCTCGTAGGGGACGAGGGCGCCGGCGCGCTGCTGCTGCTCGAGGCGACGGCTGGCGGCGGCGACGGTCTCGGCGAAGTCGCTGAGGAAGACCGAGCCCTTGACCGTGCGCTGCACCAGCACCGAGCGCCGATCCTGCTCGTCGCGCCGGCGGCGGGCGAGGCCGAGCATGCCGAGCCGGTCGAGGGCGCGGGTGACCGCCGGCTTGGAGATGCGCAGCAGCGCCGCCAGGCCGCGCACGGTATGCGGCGGCGGCGTCAGGTAGACGGTGAGGACGATGGCCAGCTGGCGCGCCGACAGATCGGGACCGGCGCTGCGCACGGTATCGATCAGGACGTTGCGCCAGAGATCCAGCGCCTGGTTCGGCTTGAGCTCGGCCATCCCTGCCTCCGCTGCCCTAGCCGATAAGTTTCAGCGACGCGCGGTTTAGGAAACGTAAAGGAATGGCGGTTTCCTGTGGATAATCGCCGACCGCCGGATAAGCCTTTGCCGTCAGGAGGTTGATTTGCCGCCAAAGCGCCGGTCGACGAGCGCGTAGAGCGCGCGCAGCGCCAGCGCCTCGCCGCCCTCCGGCCGGCCCGGCCGGGCGGCGGCGTTCCAGGCGTAGGTGTCGATATGCGCCCAGGGGGTCTCCTTGGCGACGAACTCCTGAAGGTAGAGCGCCGCGGTGATGGCGCCGGCGAAGGCGGAGTCCGACACGTTGTTGATATCGGCGATCCGGCTTTTCAGCATCTTGCGGTAGGGCTGCCACAGCGGCAGCCGCCACAGCGGGTCCTGCTCGGCCTCGCCGGCGCGCAGCAGCTCGCCGGCGAGCGCTTCGTCATTGGCGAAGAGGGCGGGCAGGTCCGGCCCCAGCGCGGTGCGGGCGGCGCCGGTCAGCGTCGCCATGTCGATGAGCAGCGCCGGCTTCTCGGTATCGGCCTCGGCCAGCGCATCGCACAGGATCAGCCGGCCTTCGGCATCGGTGTTGCCGATCTCCACGGTAATGCCCTTGCGCGTGCGGATGACGTCGAGCGGGCGCATGGCGTTGCCGGCAACCGCGTTCTCCACCGCCGGCACCAGCAGCCGCAGCCGCACCGCCAGCCCGGCATCCATGATGGCGCCGGCCAGTCCGATGAGCGTCGCGGCGCCGCCCATGTCCTTCTTCATCAGCCGCATGCCGTTGGCCGGCTTCAGGTCGAGCCCGCCGCTGTCGAAGCACACCCCCTTGCCCACCAGGGTCAGAAGCGGCGCCGCCGCATCGCCCCAGGTGAGATCGGCCAGCGCCGGCGGCCTGGCGCCGGCGCGGCCCACCGCATGGATCATCGGGTAGTTCTCGCGCAGCAGCGCCTCGCCGGCGATGATGCGGCAGCGGGCGCCGCCGCGCCCCGCCAGCTCCTCCACCGCACCCACCAGCTCGGTCGGCCCCATATCCTCGGCCGGGGTGTTGATGAGGTCGCGGGCGAGCGCGATGCCGCGGGCGAGGCGCTCGACCAGGCCGCGATCGGCGGCGGCCGGCCAGACCAGGTCGGCGAAACCGCGCTTCCTCGCCTTGTAGCGGGTGAAGGCATAGCAGCCGAGCGCCCAGCCCAGCGCCAGCCGCGTCGCCGCCGGAGCCGCCGGCGCGGGATCGAGGCGATAGCGCCCTTCCGGAAGCGCGTCGGGAAGCCCGGCCAGCGCCCACAGCTCCTCGCCGCGGCTCGCTCCCACCAGCACCCGGGCAAGCCCGCCTTTGGCGTCCGGCAGCAGCGCCAGCTTGCCCGGCTCGGCGGTGAAGCCGGTAGCGCCGAGCCAGCGCCGGCCGGTCTCGTCCAGCGCCGCCGTGGCGGCGGCGAAATCCTCGGTGACGACCGGCGTGATCGGGACGGTGCCGGCGGCGTCGCCGACGAGATGGGACAGCACGGATCTGACTCCTTTACCCTGGAACGGGGATTTGCAATGAATGAAACCCGTTGCCCGCAAGATTGCGCCCGGCCCCGGCTCCGGCCACAGTGAGCCGGGCAATGAGGGGAGGATAGCCGATGGCCGAGTTCACCATCTATATCGGCAACAAGAACTATTCCTCCTGGTCGCTGCGTGCCTGGCTGATGCTGAAGCAGACCGGCGCCGCCTTCGCGGAGGAAGTCATCCCGCTGAGCGACGCCAACACCCGCGCCAGCATCCTGCGCCACTCGCCCTCGGGCAAGGTACCGGCGCTCAGGCATGGCGACCAGGTGATCTGGGAATCGCTCGCCATCGGCGAGTACCTGGCGGAAATCTTCCCCGACGCCCGGCTCTGGCCGGCATCGGCAAAGGCCCGGGCCGCCGCCCGCGCCGTGAGCCTGGAGATGCATGCGGGCTTCGCCGCGCTGCGCAGCCACCTGCCGATGAATCTGCGTTCATCCTTTCCCAACCGCGGCGTCACCCCGGACGCGCAGGCCGACATCAACCGCATCGCCGCGGCATGGCGCGACTGCCGCAAGCGTTTCGGCGAGGGCGGCGACTTCCTGTTCGGCCATGCCACCATCGCCGACGCGATGTACGCGCCGGTGGTGAGCCGCTTGCGCACCTACAAGATCGCGCTCGACGAGGAGGCGCAGCGCTACGCCGATCAACTCTGGACGCTGCCGGCGATGCAGGAATGGGCCGCCGCCGCCCGCAACGAGCCGATGATCATCGAGCGCTTCGAGTTCTAGGAAACCGTCCCGACCCCACTCGTAGGGGGCGGGTTTAACGGCGGCGGAATTTCGTGCTATGAGCGCCGTCTGCCGCGGCAAACGGCGCGCGGCCGCGGGCGGATCGATCCCGCCGACGAGAAGGAAGAGAGCCATGGCAGCAGACACCATCGCCCTGCCCCGGGGCGTCGAGCTTCGAGGTACCATCCGCCCTGGATACGAGCGTATCCTGACCGCGCCGGCACTTGCCTTCGTCGTCGATCTCGAGCGGCGGTTCGGCGGCGAGCGCAAGCGGCTGCTGGCGCGCCGCGCCGAGCTGCAGGGCAAGCTCGACCAGGGCTGGAAGCCGGATTTCCTTTCCGAGACCCGCGCGGTGCGCGACGGCGACTGGACGGTGGCGCCGATCCCCAAGGATCTGCTCGACCGCCGGGTCGAGATCACCGGCCCGGTCGACCGCAAGATGGTGATCAACGCGCTCAACTGCGGCGCCAATGTCTATATGGCGGATTTCGAGGATGCGAGCACGCCGAGCTGGGACAATCTGATCGAGGGGCAGATCAACCTCGCCGACGCGGTGCGGCGCACGATCGCCTTCGCCGATCCCGCCAGCGGCAAGCAATACCAGCTCAATCCCAAGATCGCGACCCTGCTGGTGCGGCCGCGCGGCTGGCACCTGCCCGAGGCGCATCTGCTGGTGGACGGCGCGCCGATGTCGGGCTCGCTGTTCGATTTCGGCCTCTATTTCTTCCACAACGCGGCCGAGCTGGTGCGCCGCGGCAGCGGCCCCTACTTCTACCTGCCGAAACTCGAGAGCCATCTCGAGGCGCGGCTGTGGAACGACGTCTTCCTGCACGCGCAGACTGCGCTCGGCCTGCCCAAGGGCACGGTCAAGGCGACGGTGCTGATCGAGACCATCCTCGCCGCCTTCGAGATGGACGAGATCATCTTCGAGCTCAAGGAGCATATGGGCGGGCTCAATTGCGGCCGCTGGGACTACATCTACAGCGTCATCAAGAAATTCGCCGAGGACCCGGCGATGGTGCTGCCGGACCGGGCACAGGTGACGATGACCACGCCGTTCCTGCAGAGCTATGTGCGGCTGCTGATCAAGACCTGCCATCGCCGCAACATCCACGCCATGGGCGGCATGGCGGCGCAGATCCCGATCAAGAACGATCCCGCCGCCAACGACGCGGCGATGGCCAAGGTCCGCGCCGACAAGGACCGCGAGGTCGGCGAGGGCCATGACGGCACCTGGGTCGCGCATCCCGGGCTGGTGGCGCTGGCCAAGGAAGTCTTCGACAAGGGCATGCCGCAGGCCAACCAGATCGCGCGCAAGCGCCAGGACGTGCACATCACCGCCGCCGACCTCCTGAAGCTGCCGCAGGGCTCGATCAGCGAGGCGGGCTTGCGCGCCAACCTCAATATCGGGTTGGGCTATGTCGAATCCTGGCTGCGCGGCGTCGGCTGCGTGCCGCTCTACAGCCTGATGGAGGATGCGGCCACCGCCGAAATCAGCCGCAGCCAGGTCTGGCAGTGGATCCGCCACGGCGCCAAGCTCGAGGACGGCCGCCGCGTGACGCGCGAGCTCTGCCACCAGACGCTCGAGGAGGAGATCGAGAAGCTGACCCGGGCCGCGCCCGAGGGGCATCGCTACGAGGACGCCGCGCGGCTGTTCCGCGAGCTCATCGACGCCGAGCGCTTCGTCGAGTTCCTGACGCTGCCGGCCTATGAGCAGATCGTGCGCGAAGGCGCGTGAGCGGCGCTATTTCATCGTGACGAAGCGCAGCGCGAAATAATTGTCGGCCTGCTGCACCAGCTCGACGGTGTCGCGCGTCGCCCAGAACAGCACCTGCTGGTGCAGCGGAATGGTGGCGATGTCGTCCTTGGCGATCGCGAGCGCCTGGTGCATTTCGGCGGTGCGCTTGGCGGCATCGGTTTCCGATTGGATGCGATCGATCAGCGCATCGAGCTTCGGGTTGGAGTAGCCGCCGGAATTGTAGTCGCCGCGGCCGGTGCCGGTGCGCGTGGCCAGCAGGTTGAGCAGCATGTTGTGGGCGTCGTAGGTGGCCGGCGTCCAGCCCAGCAGGAAGAAGCTGGTGTTGTAGTCCGGGCCCAGTATCTTGGCGAAGTATTTGGCGCGGGTCTGGATCAGCGGCCTCACCTTGACGCCGATCCTGGCCAGCATGGCGGCGACCGCGGTGCAGATCTCCTCGTCATTGATGTAGCGGTCGTTGGGGCAGTCCATGCCGATCTCGAATCCCTCGGGATATCCCGCCTGCGCCAGCAGCTTGCGCGCCGCCGCCGGGTCGTAAGGCAGCAGGCGCTGGTTGAGCGCCTCGTCGAAGCCGTTGATGCCCTTGCCCACCATCAGCCCGGTGGGCGTGGCATATCCCCGCATCACCTTGGTCTTGATCGCGTTCTCGTCGATCGCCTGATAGAAGGCCTGGCGCACCCGGATGTCCTTCATCGGGTTCTTGCCCTTGACGTTGCTTTCGAGCAGCTCCGGGCGGTCGACGTCGAAACCCAGATAGATGGTGCGCAGCTCGGGTCCGCTGACCACCCTGAGATGCGGCGTGCGGGCGATGGCGTCGATGTCCTGCGGCGGCACCGTGTAGATCATGTCGAGATCGCCCGACAGCAGCGCCGCGACGCGGGTATGCGCGTCGGCGATGCGATAGAACGCCGCCTCGTCGATGTTGAACTCGGGCTTGTCCCACCAGGCGGGATTTCTCGCCAGGGTGGTCTGCACGTCGGGCTGGCGCTCTTTCAGCATGAACGGGCCGGTGCCGTTGGCGTGGTTGGTGGCGTAGTTCTCCTCGCTCTTGGTGAGATCGGCGACGCGCGCGGCGTTGTGCTTCTCGCACCACGCCTTGCTCATGATGTCCCAGACGGTAAGCTCCTGCGGCAGGATCGGATCCGGGCCCTTGGTGACGATGTCGACGGTGGCGTCGTCGACCTTTCTCACCTCCTTGACCAGCGCCAGCGCGCCGGACAGGTTCGAGCCCGGTCCGGTGACGCGCGCGAAGGAGAAGACGACGTCGTCGGCGCCGAACGGCGTGCCGTCATGGAAGCGGACGCCGCGGCGAAGCGTGAAGCGCCAGACCTCGGGCGCCGTCTGCTGCCATGCCGTCGCCAGCGCGGGCTCGACCTTGAGGTTGCGGTCGCGCCGCACCAGCGGCTCGTACATGTTGCTGTCGAAGGACAGCAGGAAGGTCTCCTGCCGCGCATAGGGATCCATCGAGTTGGCATCCCCGTCATTGGCCCAGCGGAAGGTCTTCGCCGCCGCCGCGCCGCTCAGCCCGGCCATCAGCAGCAGCGCCATCGCCGCCGCCCGAACGATCTTCCGCGTCATATGCTGCCCCGCGCGCAGTGGCTCGCGCCGCGGTCCCTGCCGCAGCCGCCGGTTCATGGTCGCGCAGAACGTTCTTCGCGCCGAGGCGCCAAGTCAACCGGATTTCACGCCGCGGCGATGCCGGCCGGCGGCAGCGGCAGCGACGGCCGGTCCTCGTCCAGCCTGTGGCACGGCGCAAAGCGCGCCGCCGGCGTGGCGAAGAAGATGTCGCCGAGATCGTCGATGGCGCGCATCGCCTCGTCGCGGCCCAGCGCCTCGAGCTCGGGCATGTGGCGGATGCCGTCGAGGGTGAAGTTCTGCGAGGTCGTGTCGGGGCTGATGCGGAAGACGTTGTGCGAGCCGACCAGCGTGTGCGCCATCGCGATCGCCGAGGAGGATTGCGCCTTCATGAAGACCTCGGCGATGCGCGCCCCCCAATAGGAGGCGCCGAAGGAGACGCGCTTCTCCCAGGGGATCTCGAGATGGCGCGAGGTGCAGCCGAGACTCAGCACGCGGATCTCCTCGCGCGCCCAGCCGAGCACGCCGATCGCCTCGACCACGGCGAGCGCCAGCGGGTTGCGCGCCCAGAGGCTGCCGTCGACATAGGCGCCTTCCTCGGAGAGATGGATCGGGAAATAGGTCGGCGCGGCGACGGTGGCGAGGCCGACATCGATCACCGGCACCCGGTAGTCGCGCACCAGGCTCGGATGGTGCGCGGTCTTGTAGATGTAGACCCGCTCGGAGGCGAGATCGAGCGCCGGCACCAGCAGCCGCTTGCCGCAATGGCCGACGCGCCGGTCGCCGAAGGATTTGGTCAGCGCCTGGCGCAGCGGCTCGAAGCCGTATTTGGCGCGCAGCAGACGGCGCAGGCTGCTCGTGACCTTGCGCGCCGGGAAGATGGCGGGGCCATGCTCCTTGTAGAGCTGCAGCATCTCGCCGGCGGTCTGGCCCAGGGCGAGGCCGATGGCGATGATGCCGCCGGTCGAGGTGCCGGCGATGAGGTCGAAATAGTCGTGGATCGGCTCGCCCAGCCAATCCTCTATTTCTGCGAGCAGCGCGGCAGGAAATACCCCCTTTATGCCGCCGCCATCGATGGTCAGGATACGCCGCAAAACCCCGGTCCTCGCCTGTCGGGGGCGCCGCCGACGCGCACCCCTTCCGGACCGTAGCGAAAAACCTTTACCCGGGGATGAATGAGACTGGAGATCCTGCCGCCACGGTTGCGAGAACCTCCTCCGCGCCGGCGCTCCGCTTGGCGGAAAGCCGTGCGGGTGGCGGAACAACTGCCGCTCCGCCTGGGTTTCCCCAAGAGACGGAGATCACCAGATGCCGGGCAGCAAAGCCGCCGCGCGGGCGGCGGGCATGGAACCTGAAGCGCGATCGCTGCGCCGCGTCGCGCGCCGCGCCCTTCTCGCGGGCGCGGCGGGCGCGGTCGTGCTGGCGGCGCTCGAGCGCACCGCCGCGGCCGCGCTCGAGCGCACCGCCGAGGCGCCGCCGCCCGGCGGCCGGCGGCTGCGGCTCTATAACCCGCATACCGACGAACGCTTCGACGACATCTATTGGTGCGACGGCGCCTACGTTCCGGGGTCGCTGAGCCGCGTCGACTGGCTGATGCGCGATTTCCATCAGGACAAGGTGGCGGCGATCGACCCGGCGCTGCTCGACCTGCTGCATCGGATCGCCCGGCGGATCGAGGCGCACCGGCCGTTCACCATCCTCTCGGGCTACCGCACGCCGGCGACCAACCGCCTGCTGCGGCGCGAAGGCCTGGCGCCGGCCGCGCATAGCGAGCACCTCGTCGGCAAGGCCGCCGACATCCGCGTCGACGGCGTGCGCCTCACGCATCTGCGCCACGCCGCGCTGTCGCTCAAATCGGGCGGCGTCGGCACCTACTGGCATGACGATTTCGTCCATGTCGATGTCGGGCCGGTGCGCGTCTGGTAGTCTCCCGCGGGACGGCGGCGGCAGGCTCTCCGCCGTCTGCGGCGTCACCGGCAGATGCACGTGGTTGGTCATGGGCACATGGGCGTGAATGGCGCAGCCATAGGCGGCCGGCGCCTCCGCCGGCCAGTCGCGGTAGCGCGCAAGGTCGCCGTCATCGAAGAAGATCGCCTGACAGTCGTCGCCGCGCTGGATGGCATGAAGCGGCTGCCCCGGCAGGACGTACCGCCCCCTCCGGCTATCGCCCCTCGCCGACGGTTCAGGCAAACGCGAAGGTCAACGGGTATCGCTCGGCAGCGGAAAATCAACTCTGACCCCGTTTCTTTTGTGGTAGACCGCTCAATCTGTTAGCGCCGCCACTTTGCGCAGGCAAATCCTATCCTGGACCGCATCTCCACAAGCTCCAGGTCACACCAGCACATGCGCCAAATAAATTCGGGCTCATCGGGACAAACTCGCCCGCTCTCGGAGAAGAGCCGTTCGCGTTGGGCCGGATCGTCGAGCATCGGCTCCCACTGTCGAAGCACTCTCCACAGGTGGCTTGCCCAATAGGCGGTCGACGACCCATCAGAGGACAACCCGGTGCCAACGTATACCCGACCG
>DAHUYF010000201.1 GCA_027315365.1 Rhodospirillales bacterium
AGCAGCAACGGCACCCGCGTGCCCGAGGCGCTGAGCCGGTCGGCGCACCATTTGGCGAACTCGATCAGCCGCTTGGCATGCGTCGACTGGCGATGGTCGGGATGCACGAAGCACCAGAGCTCGTTGAGATGGACGGCCTCCCCGCCCAAGGCTGAACTGTGCGTTGCCCGACCGCGCTTGTTCGCGGCATCGCGGCGCCCGAGTGGGCGTTCTCGACCGGTTGCGGGGCTCACTCCGCCGCTCGCGGCTAAGGTGCCGCTGTTCCGGGCCGCCGAGCGTCAGCAGTTGAAGCCGGCCATGTAGAAATGATTGCCGAGCGCACTTACGCTGCCGTCGCACCGGAATTCGCCGGGAACCCGGCGATCGCGCCACAGCTCCCGACGCAGGGCGAACGGCTTGGCGATCACGTCCGATTCGTCATAAGCCACCCCAAAAGAACCCGTCACCCACCCGCCCCACGGGAAAAAGGCGACGAGCGTCGGGCCGGTGACGATATTGGGATCGTCCCGGCCAGCCCGAGCCGCCTCGATCCGCGCGACATAGCCGGGCCGTTCGACTTGAAAACGGAGGAAAACGCCAAGAAAAGGCCCGTAATAGTACACGCCAACAGCGATGGCAGGAAGGAGTGCCGAAAGCGCCGCCGCGACATAGGCTCGTGATCGCAACCGCAGCACCGCCACGACCAGCGCCCAGGCCGGAACCGCGAGCCAGAGCGGCGTGACAACCGTCGATGCGACGGCAACAAGCAGCCCGTAGAATGGGTCGGTGTCGCGAGCGCAATAGAATGCCGTCACCAGCAGCCAGGCAACCGCCGCGACGCCCAGCACCAGATCGCCGGCCGAAAACACGTGTCGCGGAGCGGAAGGCGGCGAGGAGGTAGTCACGGTATCCTCATCGATTGGCGGCATCGTCTTTGACGAACTCGGGCTGCTGCTGCCATCCCTGCGTGATCAGCGGGACATTCTTCGGATTGTTGCCGTAGATTCCGGATTTGTCTCCCGCTGTTGAGCGATTGTAAAGCCCGGACGCGAACAGCGTTTGACCCAAGGAATAGCCTGCGGCCCTCGCCACCGCTCCGTAATTATAGCTCGAAAACGGCGTAAATGTGTCGTTGAAATCGCCATTCATGCGTTGGTAGTCCATCGGGTTGCCGCTCGCGAACAGGCTTTGCATTTGCAGCGCCCGAGCATGTTCCGCATCTCTCCACCCACGCAGATGCGCCGGCTCGTCGCCGGTATCCAGCGAGCTCATGGCGGCGCCGTACTCGTCCAGAATCCGTTGGCCGACCGCCACATTGTCTCGCACGGAGACGCCTGGCGGCTTCGCGAGCGGCGCTCCGGTGAGCGGGTTGACTACGGGCGCACCGCCTGGCAGCCGAACGGTATCGACCGGCTGCGATGCGTTCTCCACCCCGTCATCCGCGATAGCGCCGGCGGTTGGCGGCTCGGACGCCGTTGTGCCCGAAGCCGGCGGCGGAGCAATGGGAGTATCCGGCGCGCTCCCGCCCTCAGCCCGCCCTGGACGCGCCTTTGCGCCGTCGGCCGCAGGCTCGCCACTCGCCTGCACCGCAAACTTTTCCCGCGCCTGGGCCAGCTTCGCGCTCTCGATCGCGGCCTTGAGCACGCGGTCCTGCTGGCGCTGCCGCATCTCGAGCGCCTGCGCCGCCGCCTCGCGCCGGTTCTCCGCCTCCTGCTGCAGCAGTTCCTGCCGCGCCAGCGCCAGCTTCTGCTGCTTCAGCTGGAGTTCCGCCTGCATCGCCGCGAGCCGGGGATCGGCGGGCGCAGCCGCCGCCGGGACCGGCGGCATCGGGTTCGGGTTCAGCAGGCTGTCGATGTCGCCGATGTTGATCGTGCGCAGGATGCGGCGCACGACCTCCTGCTGGTTGAAGAGCTGCGGCGCCGCCGTCCCCATCATCCACAGCACGGTGCTCTGCATGATGCGGTGGACCTGCGCCGGCACGTTGGGGTCCGAGGCCGGCACCAGCGCCAAATCCGCGAACTCCGCAGCATCCTGCCACGCGCGCGCCGGGTCGGGATTGAGCCGCGACAGCGCGGTCGGGTCCTCGGCGAACAGCTCCTTGAGCAGCAGCAGCTCCTCCTGCTGGCTCGCATGGTTGCGCTTGTGCACCGCCGACATCACCTGCGTCTGCTGCTCGATCATCGACAGCAGGGTCCCGACCGGCATGTTGGTGCGGCCTTCGCCGAGCTCCAGCTCGACGACGCCGGCCATCGACTGCGCCTCCTTCTGCATCTCCTGGAAGAGCGCCAGCAGCACCGGCGACAGATCCTTGTAGGGCATCGCCATGATCAGCTTGCGGATGTCCTCGACCCCGGCCGCGTCGATCTCCGGAAACTCGCCGGGGCCCGGGCGGAACTCGTTGGTCGAGGCCCGGCTGCCCTTGAGGCGCAGGCCGCCCGGAAAGGCCGAGAACATGCCGACATCGATCATCAGCCGCAGCAGCGCCGTCAGCGCCTTGGTGTGGTTGCCGATGAGATGGAGGAAGCCGTAATCGTAGAAGCCGAAGCCCGGGATGAGGCCGTATTTGACGAAGCGGCGGCGGCGCTTGCAGCGCGGATCGCCTTCCTTCCAGTTGCGGCGGATCTCGAGGACCTTGCGGCTGTCCTGGTCGATCGACACGCGGTAGGGCAGCGGCCGCGCCCGGGGAATGCCGGGTTCGCGCAGCCCGTACCGCCCGGGATCGAGCTCCGTGTAGCATTCATAGATCGTGTGCTGCCGGTCCTCCTGCCGCTCGCGCTGTGCCGCCACGCCGGCGATCTCGGCCGCCTTGCGCTTGGCGGGGTCGACCGTCGCCTCGGTCGGCGGCGCCAGCGCCACGTCGAGATAGAACCCCTCCTGTTGCAGCTGCTCGACGGTCGCCGGCGCCATCTCGAAGCGGTGCGTCACGCGCTGCGCGTTCATCAAATCGGTCGCATCGTTGGAGACGATGAGGTCCGGCATGTAGACGCATTCGCTCACCGGCCGCTCGCGCAGCGGGCAGCGATAGACCTTCTTGAAGAGCGTGCCGCCATAGGCGAGGTAGAACAGGCCGCGATCGGTGTCGGGATAGTATTCCGAGGCGGTGACGGTGAGGTAGTGGTTGAAGTCGCGCTCGAAATCCTTGGCGAGTTCGTCCTCGGGCGCCGTGTCGTCGCCGTCGATCCGCACCTTGACCGGTCCCGCCGCCGGCAGCAGCTCGTTGCGCGCGCCGGACTGGAAGCGGACGCAGGCCCAGAGCAGGATGGGATGGCGCACCCGCGAGATGTTCTTGCCGCCCTGGCCGGCCGCGAAGCCGGCGGCGTCGCCGTCGAGCTTGAGGCCGAGCAGGTCCATGCCGCGGGTGTACTGCTCCAGCATCTGCTGGCGCGAGCGCTCGTCCGCCTCGATGCCGCGCAGCAGCTCCTCGGCGATGGTGGCGAGCGCGCCCTCATCGAGACCCGCGGCGAGGTTGTCGTCGAAGCCGCCGGCTGCCGTCGCCGCCGCCACGCCCGTGGCGCTCCTGTCGCGGATCGTCACCCTGCCGGTGTCGTCATCGACGTCGATCTCGGTGGCGTTCGGCGCCCGGCCCGGCCCGGCCGGGACGCCGGGCGCCGGCCCCTGCCCGAGCAACGGCTCGGACGGCGCCATCAACGGAATCGCCATAGCTCTCTATTCCCTTCGACTTTGCCCTGCGGCAGCGCCTTGGCGAGCGCGTGCCGCCCCGCGTGTCCTCGCCATCGATGCGCACCTCGACCAGCCCCGCCGCTCCCGTCAGACGTCGTAGATCGGCTCGCTCTGCGGCTCGCCCGCCGGCGTCGCCCGCCGCGGCGATCCGCCGCCGCGTTCCTCGCCGAGCAGCGCCAGCCCCGATTTGCGCAGGAACCACAGCGCCTGGGTCACGGTGTCGACGAGATCGTCATGCGCGCCCTTGGGAAACACCTCGCATTCGCCGATCACCAGCTCCGACCAGGCCCGCTCCGGCGCGTAGACCAGGCCGTTCTCGAAGAGATGCTGCACCGCATAGGCGCGCGCCACCTTGTCGCCGCCGGCCTTGCGGGGATCGAGGAGCTGCACCCCGAATTCCTCCGCGCCGCACAGCCGGACGGCCTCCTGCGCCACGCTGATGCCGTTCGCCTTGGCCTCGATCAGCAGCCGGTCGATCTGGCGCTTGCGGCAGGTCTTGAGCACCTTCTGCAGCAGCGGATAAAAGGCGAGCCGCGCCTGCCACGCCTCCATCAGCATGAGCTTCGGCACGTCGTTGGCGTCGCGCCACGAGCCCCAGACGGTGAGCGCCGACCAGTCGTTCTCCTCCGCCTCGGTCAAGGCCGTGTCGAGCGAGGCGACGATATGGTCGAAGGGCGGGTATTCCAGCGGCTTCAGCGGTTTGCCCGCGGCATCGAATTCCTCGCCGCCGACCGGCCAGAGCTGCCAGTCGTCGCGTTTGATGATGCCGCCGCCGCGCGGACTCGGCGATTGCTGGTACTGCCCGGCATAGGCGTAGGAGCCCTTGATGCGCTTGAGCTTCTCCACCTCCTCGCAGGGAAAGCGCGCCTCCCAGGCAAGCTCGCCGTCCTGCCGGCGCGGGTCCTGCCAGCCCAGCGCGTTGATGTAGTGCCGGCGCGGATCGTACTCCATCGGCACCGAGAGATGGACGTAGCCGGCCTCGAGCGCCAGCAGCGTGCCGCTGCAATCGCGCTCGTTGGTGCGCTGCTGGATCAGGATGATGGCGGAGCGGCGCTGGTCGTTGAGCCGATCCGGCATCACCTCGGTGAGCCAGAGATTGGTGCCCGCCAGCACCGTCTTCGATTCCGCCTTCCTGACGTTGTTGGGATCGTCGATGACGACCCGGTCGCCGCGCTCGCCGGTGCCGACGCCGCCGATCGAGGAGGCGAATTTCCATCCCGTGCGGTCGTTCTCGACCTTGCGCCGGCCGAACTGGTCGCCGGGACCGAACACGTCGCCCCAGAGCGCGCGATAGCGGGGCGACAGGATGAGGTTGCGGAAGCGGCCATTGTCGCGCCGCGTCAGCTCCTCGGAATAGGAAAAGCAGAGATAGCGCGTCTCCGGCCGATGCTGCGGTCCCCATTCCCAGGCCGGCCAGAAGACGTCGACCAGCAGCGACTTCATGAAGCCCGGCGGCACGTTGATCAGCAGCCGGTTGATCTCGCCATGGGTGACCGCCGTCAGATGCTCGGCGATGGCGCCGACCACCCAGCCCTCGACGAAGGGCCGCGCCGGCTCGATCGCCGGCCAGGCAAGGCGCACGAAATCCATGAGCTCCGCCTCGGCATCGGCGCGGTCGAGCGCCTGGCCGAGCCGGACCGGATCGGGCCAACGCTGCGGCGAGGAAGCACCCATCGCGCTCCTGGAAGAATGATGTCCGTGGCTGTCGAAAGACGGGCGCCCGCGCGCCGCTCAGTCGGACGGATCGTCCTTGCCGGCCGCCTTCTCGAGCAGCTTGCGCAGCGTGTCGCGCTCCTGGCGCGTCAGCCGGTCGACCGCGAGCCGCCGCCCTTCCTTCTCGCGCGCGCCGTCGCCCAGCGCCCGCCAGTTCTCGAGCGTCTTGAACACCGCCATCTGCGCGCTGACCGCGACGCGGTCGTCGCCGGCGAGCGCGCGCTGCAGCACGCGGGCGACGACCAGGCGCGCGGCCAGCATGGCCTCCGGCTTCAGCTCCTCGGCGAAATGCCGCTCCAGGCTTGCGGGGTCGAGCGTGGCACGCCCGCCTTTGGCGCTCCGCGGCAGCATGCGGCAGATCATCGCCGGCGGCAGGCCGACCGCCGCCGCCGCCGCGACGAAGGCGCGCTGCGTCTCGCTCGGCGCGAAAGGCGCGCGCCCGGGCTTGGCTTTCGCCATCCTTGACCTCTGGGGACGAGAGGGGCGGCCGCGACAGAGCGCGGCCCGGCGGAATCAAAACGCCCGCGCGGCGGGAGCCGGCGGGCGCTGTTCGGAAAATCTCCAGTCTGATCTTTCTACCCCTGCCCCCCTCCCCGCTCAAGGCTCATCGCGAACCGTCGTCGCGCGGCTTCCGCCGTCCCCACCACGCTTCGAACGCGGCGATCATCTCGCGGCTGCGCTCCCAGCCGGCGAGATCGGCATAGACCGCCAGCGCATAGGCGAGCAGCTTCGCCGCCGTGCCGTTGCGCCACCGGCGCGCCGCATCGCACTGCGCCAGCGAGCGTCCGTCGATCGCCACGTCGATCGCCACCGCGAGCGCCGCCGGGCAGCGCGCAGCGCCTGCCGGGCGCGCCTCGGCCGCGGCGGCAGGACGGCCGGCGAGGTAATGCACCCAGGGCAGGTAGCGCCGGGCATGCAGCAGCGCCGTCCGCTCCGGCATTTCCGGGAAGCCGCCGGAGCTGCGCGTCGCGGGATCGCTGGTGCGCGCCAGCAGCCCCGCCGCGACGCGTTCGTAGACCTGGCGGATTTCGACGGCGGCGCGGCCCTGCTCGCGGCTCAGCGTCTCGTTGGCGAC
>DAHUYF010000204.1 GCA_027315365.1 Rhodospirillales bacterium
CCGCCGCCCGGAGCCAGGGCGCGAGGTCGTCGACGACGTGGTGGATGTCGCCGGGAGCGGCGCCCTCGCGCGCCCAGTCCTTGGGCGTGCTGACCCAGGCGGTGGTCATGCCCAGCGCCGCCGCCGGCGGCAGGTTGCGCGCCATGTCCTCGACCATCAGCGCCGTTTCGGGGGCGACGCCGTGGCGGCGGAGCAGCAGTTCGTAGCCGCTGGGGTCGGGCTTGGGCAGGTAGTCGCAGGCGATGATGTCGTGGATGGCGAGGAACTGGCCGGTGAGCCCGATGCGGGCGATGACGCGCTCGGCATAATCCGCCGTGCCGTTGGTGAAGACCAGCTTGCGCCCGGGCAGCGCCGCGACGGCCGCGACGAGGTCCGGGTCGGGCGGCACCGGCGACAGGTCGATCTCGTGGACGTAGTCGAGGAAGCGCTTGGGCTCGATGCCGTGCTCCAGCATCAGGCCGCGCAGCGTGGTGCCGTGATCGAGGAAGAAGCGCCGGCGCAGCGCATGCGCGTCCGCCAGGGTCAGCGTCAGGCCCAGCTCGTGGACGATGAAATGCGCCATCCGCGCCTCGGCCTCGGCGAACAGGTTGCAGCGGGCGGGGTAGAGCGTGTTGTCGAGATCGAAGATCCAGGTCTCGATCTCGGCGAGGTGCCGGCCGCCGGGCGGCCGTTCGGCGGGATGGGTCACGGGCGGGGTCCGGCTCAGGCGACGACGAGATAGATGCAGAAGGCCGAGGCGAGCAGCGCCAGGGCGCCGGCGAGCAGGATCTCGGCCCGCGAGGTGCCGTTGCTCTGGACTTCCGGCGCCTCGATCCGCCGCTCGGTGCGCAGGAAGCGCAGGGTCGAGACCAGGATCAGCACGATGCCGACCAGCATCAGCGCCAGTCCGTCATAGCGCCCGAACGGACCCGCCAGCCGCTCGATCCGCTGCGCGATCGCCGGCGAGGCGGTGGCGGCGACGGCGACCAGGAACAGGTTGAACTTCTCCATCACGAAGCCGAAGGCGATGACCGCGATGGCGGTGCGGATCCAGGCGAGGAAGGTGCGCTCGTTGGCGGCGTGGTCGGTAAAGCTGCGGATCATGGCGCGGGCGGGCCCTTCAATTCGACCATGGTGCCGTCGGGGTCGGTGACGTAGAGCGAGGGGCCGCTGCCTTCGGCGCCGTAGCGCTGCACGACTTCGCCGGGCTCGACGCCGCATGCGGCGAGATGGGCGCGCAGCGCCGCCGCGTCGAACGGCGCGATGCGCAGGCAGAAATGATCGAGATTGCGCCCCTCGCGCCCCGGCGCGGCGCCGCCGGCGCGGCCCAGCGGCCCGTCCAGCGCGACCAGATCGATCAGCGCCGAGCCGGCGCGCAACTGCAGCAGGCCGAACGGCTCCTGCCACTTCTCGACGCTGCAGCCGAGCACGTCGCAATAGAAGGCGCGGGCGCGGTCGAGATCGCTGACCCGCAGCACCACATGATCCAGCGCCAGCGGCTGAAAGACGGCCATGCGCCGAGCATAGCGTGCGGCCGGTCCGCTGTCAGGATAGCTCCGCCGCTGCGGCCGCGGCCGTGCTCAATCCCCGGCGGCCGCGTTCCGCGAGGCGACCAGCACCGGCTTCGTCCGCACCGGCCGCGATATCGCCCAGTATCCCACGCCCATGATGCCGGCGCCGGCGATGATGTTGCCGAGCGTCACCCAGAGCAGGTTGTAGACCATGCCGCCGAGCGAGACCGCGGCCGGGTGATCGCTCAACAGCGCGATGGCGAGCAGCGTCATGTTGGCCACCGAATGCTCGTAGCCGCTGCCGATGAAGGCGAAGAGGCACCAGAAGATGGCGATGCATTTGGCGGCGTCGCTGGTCATCCGCGCCGACATCCAGAGTGCGAGGCAGACCAGCCAGTTGCACAGGATGGCGCGGGCGACCAGCGCCCCCGCCGGCGCGGTCATCTTGGCCGCGGCCACGGCGAGCAGCAGCCCGCTCTTGGAATGCAGCGCCGCGCCGCCGCCGCCGGCGACGAAGAGCA
>DAHUYF010000208.1 GCA_027315365.1 Rhodospirillales bacterium
GAAGATGAGGATATCGGCACCCTTGTCGGCGTCATGGGGCTACAGACGGTGCGCGACGTCACCTTGATCCGCCATGCCTACGTTCAATCGCGTCATCAAGGTCGGGGCGTTGGCGCGGCGTTGCTCGGCGCGCTCGCGGGCCAGACCAAGAGACGGCTGCTGGTCGGCACCTGGGCAGCCGCCGAGTGGGCAATCCGCTTCTACCGTCGGCGTGGCTTTGTACAATTCCCAGCCCCCGAGAAGGAACTGCTGCTCAAGACCTATTGGAGCGTCCCTCTACGCCAGCAAGCGAGTTCCGTGGTGTTGGTTCGCGACGGGACCGAGTGAGGCGTTGGCAAACGGACTGGATGAAGTGCCCCGTCCTCCGCATTCCCCGAGCCGGGTGCGTGCGGCATGAAAAAGGGCTGACCCAGGCGCCCGCTCAGCTGATCGAGCGAGTAGGGATGCCAAAGCGGCCGTCGTCCGGAGGTGCGAGAGCGCCTGCCGTTTCATATTCGATAATGCCGTGCCTCTTCTTGACACGACCTCCGCCTGCGCGCCTAATGAGTTGCAAACGGGGTATCCGGAGGCGGAAGGGAGGTGCCTGATGCGCCGCGCTGCGCCGACATTTGGGCGCGAACAGCTACATGCGTTGGGCGGGCGGCTGCGTCAGATGCGTGCCGAGCATGGTTGGTCGTTGAAGCGTCTGGCGGGGGAGAGCGGCGTGAGCATTGCCGCGATTCAAAAGATCGAGGCTGGCGAAACCAACCCGAGCCTGGTCACCGTTGCCGCCATGACGGAAGCACTGGGCGCATCGCTCGACCAAGTGGTCTCGGCTGCGCGCGCGCAAAGCCGTGTCATCGAGGTCGTGCACGGCCGGGCTGAAGGCTCGGACAAGGGCGAGCTCGACGTGCGCGATCTGAGCGGGGATCTGTTCGACCCCCGTCTCTCGATCCGGTTGGTGACCTTGCCGGCGCGCTCCGATCTCGCGGCGCACAAGAACCCCAGGACCGGACCGCTGTTCGCCTACATTGTCGTTGGCGCGCTGCGTCTCGCATTTCCCGACAAGACGATTGAAGACCTCAGGACCGGGGATTCGATCCACATCAAGGATGAGCTGCCGACTGCCTGGTCGAACCCGTCAGAGCGGCAGTCATTGATATTGTGCGTGGCCGATAGGCACGTGGCGGCGTAGGCAAGAGGGCGAGATGAGCGACGAGAAGCCGCGCAAGTACCTGGTCGCCACCGACGTCGGGGGTACTTGCACCGACACGATCGTATTTGCCGCGGGCGAGCCGATCGAACTCGGCAAAGCGTTGTCCACGCCGCCGAACTTTGCTCATGGCATTTTCGATTCCATCGCTTCCGCGGCGCAACGCATCGGGGTGACGCTCCAGGAGCTGCTCGCGCAGACCTACTTGTTCGTGCATGGCTCTACGGTGGTCGACAACGCGATCCTGACACGCGACGGCGCCAGGACCGGCCTGATCACGACGCTTGGCTTCGAGGACACGGTCCTGGTGACACGCGGCGCCTATGGGCGTTGGGGCGGTCTGACCGAGGACCGCGTGAAGCATCCAGTAAAGACCGAGCGTGCCCGCCCGCTGGTCGATCCCGAATGCATCGTTGGCGTGCCCGAGCGCGCCGACTACAAGGGCGCCGTTCTCCAGGAGATCGACCTGGTCGCCGCCGAGCGGGCGCTGCGGTTCCTCGTCGAGCACAAGGGGGTCGAGGCGATCGCCGTCTCCTTCCTTTGGTCGTTCTACAACCCTGGCAACGAGCAAAAGGTGAAGGAGCTGGCTCGGCGCATCGCGCCGGGCGTCTATTGCTCTCTCTCCTCCGAGATCGCGCCGATTCCGGGAGAATATGAGCGCTCATCGACCACGGTAATCAACGCGTATGCCGGCGCGATAACGCGACGCTATCTGAATGATCTCGAGCAGCTTCTGGCGAATACCGCCTATCGTGGCCCGATCATGGTAATGCAGGGATACGGCGGACTGTTGCCAGCGAACGAGGCCGCAGAACGCTCCGTCGGCATGCTTGAATGCGGGCCGGCTGCTGGCGTTATCGGAAGCCGCGCGCTGGGACAGCTGTTGGGACAGCCCGACGTGATCGCCACCGACATGGGAGGCACGACATTCAAGGTCAGCGTCATCCAGAACGGAGACATCGAATACGCGCGCGAGCCGATGGTCGACAGGTTTCACTACATGGCGCCGAAGATCGAGGTGGTGTCGATCGGCGCCGGCGGCGGCTCGATCATCAGTCTCGAACCCGGCAGTAGGGCACCGCGCGTCGGACCGCGTTCCGCTGGCGCGCGGCCCGGTCCGGTCTGCTACGGGCTCGGCGGCGCCGAGCCCACTCTGACGGACGTCTTCATGCTGATCGGCTACATGGACCCCAAGATCTTCCTCGGCGGCAGCATGGCCTTGGACCAGGACAGTGCCCGCCGCGTTTTCGCAGAGAAGATCGCCAAGCCGCTCGGCATGTCCGTCGAGGAGGCGGCGTTCGGCGTCTACCGCGTGGCGGCGGCGCAGATCTACGATCTCATTCACGAAATCACCGTCGAACGCGGCCTCGATCCGCGCGACTTCGTCCTGCACTCCTTTGGCGGCTCCTGCGGCATGTTGTGCGGACTGTTCGGGGCCGAACTCAACGTCAAGCGGATCGTGGTTCCCTACACGGCGTCGGTGAACTGCGCTTTCGGACTGGTATCGGCGGACATCGTCCACGAATATTCGACGACCGCGATACTGCCGGTTCCGACGCCGGCGGCAGCCGTCAATGCACTCTACCAGCCGATGGTCGAAAGGGCGCTGAGTCAGCTGTCGGCAGAGGGGTTCTCCGGCGATAGAGTGCGGCTGGAATGGTCGGTCGACCTTCGCTATTCGCGTCAGGTGCACGAGGTAACGACGCCGGTGCGCGGCCGGGCGCCGCTCGACGACGTCGCGCTCGTCCAGCTGGCACGTGATTTCGAGGCACTCTACGAGCGCAAATACGGCAGGGGCTCGGCCTATCGTGAGGCCGGGATGGAAATGACGCTGTTCCGTCTCACCGCTCGCGGGCTGATGACCCGGCCCGAGATAGCGCCTATGGCGGTGGAGGGAACTGACGCGGATGCGGCGAAAATGGGTCGCCGTGAGGTGTTCGTGGACGCACGGAACGGCTTCGCGCCCGCCGATATCTACGATTTTGAGAGGCTACGCCCTGGCAATGTGGTCGTCGGTCCAGCCGTGATCCACACGCCCATCACGACGATCGTGCTACAGGAAGGACAACGCGGCGGTCTCGACCCCTACCGCAATGTCATCATCGACTTCGCGTGACGTGCAGGAGCGCGGTATGGATCCCATCACCTTCTCGATCATTCGGCACCGGCTGTTCCGCGTCGTCGAAGAGGCGGTCATCACGCTCAAGCATGTTTCCGGGAGCGCGATCACCAATGAAGGGCATGACTTGATGGTCAGCCTGTACCGTGCCGATGGTTCGCTGCTCATGGGCGGCGTTGGCTTCCTTCACCATCTGACCAGCGCAGCCGAAGCCTGCAAGGCCATCATCCGCCGCTTCGCGGGCCAGATCCACGAGGGCGACGTCTATCTTCTGAACGACCCATACACGGCGGCGCTGCACACCTCGGATATCTATCTGATTTCGCCGATCCACTACGGCGGCGTTCTGGTCGCTTGGAGCGCCTGCTTCGTCCATGTTTACGACATCGGCGCCATGAACCCCGGCGGCTTTGCCCCTGATGCCGTGGACATCTTCTCTGAGGGGTTCAGCAGCCCCGGTCTCAAGCTTATTGACGGCGGCGAACTGCGTAAGGATGTCTGGGACACGTTGCTCAACATGGTGCGTAGCCCGGAGATGGTGGCGCTCGATATGCGTTCGATGATCGCCTGCAACAACGTCGCCAAGGACCGGATGCTGGCGCTCATCGACAAGTACGGGGTGCAAACGGTCGACGCGGCGTGTGGTACGCTGATCGAGCAGTCGGAGATGCTCCTGCGCCAGCGTCTGCGCGAGCTGCCGAATGGACGCTGGCAGTCACGCCAGTACCTCGATGTCAAGGGCGAGATCTCCCGCGTCGTGCTCACCATGACCAAGCAGGACGACACCCTCACCTTCGACTTCACCGGGTCGAGTCCGCAGTCGCGTCACAGCCTCAATTGCACGCGCTGGGCGTCCTTGGGCGGGCTGTTCGCCCCGCTTTTCCCGCTGCTCTGCTACGACATCACCTGGAACGAAGGCGTCATTCGGCCGATCCAGATGATCGCGCCGGAGGGCAGCATCGTGAACTGCACCCGCCCCGCGCCCGTCTCCGTCGCCACGGTTGGTGCTATCCAATCAGTGAACAACGCGGCGTGCGCCACCATCGGAAAGATGTTGGCGGCCAGCGAGGCTTACGCCGAGGAGGCGACCGCCGTCTGGCACGCCAACCACTTCGCCATTTTCATGTTCGGCCGTAACCAGCGCGGGGGCCAGGCGATCGGCATCCTCACCGAAACCTTCGCCGGTGCCGGCGGCGCCCGAACTTTCGGCGACGGCGTCGACATAGGCGGCGAGGTTCCCAACCCGATCTCCCGCATGGCGAACGTCGAGACAATGGAGGCGACGTTCCCCGTCCGATACCTGTTCCGTCGCCGGATGATGGATTCGGGCGGCCCCGGGCGTTTCCGCGGCGGCACCGGCGGCGAATTGGCGATCGTGCCGCATGACAGCCCCGATGGCGGGTTGCACTATGTCATTTCGGGCAAGGGCTCGAAATTTCCGATGAGCGATGGCCTGTCCGGCGGTTTCGCCGGTATGACCAACGACTATGTCTGGGTGCATGCGCCGAAGGAAACGCATAACACGGATCGCTTCGCCCAGTCGCTCGACAGTATTCGGGGGGAGCATGAGGCAATCAGCTGGGGGGTATTCCCGCTGATGGGTGACGATGCGCTCTACGTGCGCTGGAACGGTGGCGGCGGCGTTGGCGACCCGCTCGATCGCGCGCCTGAGAAAGTTCAGCAGGATGTCGCGGAGGGCATCGTCTCGGAACGTGCCGCCCGCGACGTCTACGGAGTCGTCATTCATGGCGGCCGGGTGGACGACGGCGCCACCAAGGCCCGGCGCGGCGAATTGCGCGCCGAAAGGCTCGTCGAGGAGGCCGCAGAGTGACGATTCAGCGAATTTCGGAAACCCTCGAAATCCGGCAGCACGGCGAGCTACGCAATATATGTTGTCGCCGCTGCGGTCATGCTTTGGCGGCCCCGGGCACGAGCTGGAAGCGACATGCGGCGATGTCGGCGGTTCCGGTGAGGAAAATGCCGGGCGCGTCGTCGGCCGTCCATCCAGAAGTCGTGTTCCGTCGGTTCGGTTGCCCCAAATGCGGCGGCCTTCTCGACTGCGAGACGGCGTTGCCCGACGATCCCTATCTTGAGGACGTGGTGTCGGCGTGACGACGCAAAGGCGCAGTTCCGTGAGGAACCGGTCCGCACGCTCGCGCTACAGCACCGACCATATTGGCGAGCGGTTGCGTGAGGCCCGCTGCGCGCGCGCCCTTACGGTCAACGGTCTCGCGAAGACCTCCGGCGTGCCTGCAAGCACCATCAGCAAGATCGAGAACGGAAAATTGCGACCCAGCCTGGTGCATGCCATCAGGCTCGCGCACGCGCTGAACGAGAACATGGGGTTTCTGGTCGATCGCTACCGCGATCGGCCGCGTCCGCGGGTCGTTATTCGGGCTGGGCAGCGCGATACGCTCGATTATCCCGAGATGGGTTTCGCCCTTCAGGACCTGAGTGGCCATTTCGACGCCGGCGTGCTCGAAGCGCGCGTCGGCGTGCTTGAGCGTCGCGCCCGTTCCGGCGCCACGCCGATGATTCATCCCGGCGAGGAGTTCTGCTACGTGATCGACGGCGCCATCCGCTACAGCATCGACAATCAGACCATCGACCTGAACGCAGGTGACTATTTGCAGTTCAAATGTGACCTGCGTCACGCATGGGAAAATCGGCATCGAACCACCACGCGCGTGTTGTGGGTGTTCTCCGACGGGCTGTCGTTCTGAGGATGGACCAAGACATGCATCGCGTGGAAATCCGCAAGGAGATCATCGACCGGGTCCTTGCTCGGCGCGGCCGCTTCCATCTGTTCGAGACGCTCGATCCGCACCGCACCGCTCTGGTGATCGTTGACATGCAGACCACCTTCTGCGAGCCCGGGGCGCCGGCGGAGGTGCCATCTTCGCGAGGCATCGTCGGCGCCATAAACCGGCTAAGTGGGGCGTTGCGGGCACTCGATGTCCCGGTAGTCTGGGTGCTGCATGCCAATACACAGCGCGCTGGACGCAGCGATTGGGAGCTCTTCTTCAACTACATCGTCTCTGACGAGGTTCGCGCCCGGACGATCGACAGTCTGGCACCAGGCCGTCAGTCCGTCTGGCGAGAGCTGGAGGTTGGGCCGCTCGATCTCACGGTCTTTAAGAACCGCTATAGCGCGTTGATTCCGGGCTCGTCATCGCTTGAGCGCGTCCTGCGCAACTTTGGCATCGATACAGTGCTTATCGCCGGCACTAAGACGAACATCTGCTGCGAAGCCACGGCGCGCGACGCGATGATGCTGGATTTCAAGGTGGTGATGGTGTCCGACGCCTGCGCGGCGCTCTCTGACGAAGAGCATAGAGCATCCCTAGAGACCATCATTCAGCAATTCGGCGACGTCATGACCGTTGATGAGGTCTTGGGAGCACTGCGCCCCAATAAGAACGAATAAGAGGTTCTGAGATCGGCTTGAACAGGGAGATGATAATGAAGCTGCTTCTGGCATTCTGCGTGTCCGTGCTCCTGCTTCCCGGCCTTGCGCTCGGGCAGCAAAAGACTGAATTGAAGGTGGCGTTGATTCTGCCCGGCTCGGCCACCGACGGCACATTTAGTTCCGCCGCTGTGAAGGGCATCAAGGCGGCCCAGCAGAAATTCCCCCAGATCAAGGTTTCCGTGCGCGAAAATACAAGTTTCGCCGAATCCGAGGAGGCCCTGCTGTCTTACGCCCGGGAAGGATATGATGTGGTGATCGGCCACGGTTTCCAATTCGCCGAACCGGCAAAGAAGATTCATAAGCAGTTCCCCAAGACTTGGTTCATCGTGAACACCGCGAAAGTCGCAGAGGCGCCGAATCTCGCCTCGTTCGACAACCGCTGGGGCGACGCCGGCTATATTGCTGGTGCGGTAGCCGCTGTGGTCTCCAAATCTGGCATCATTGGCGATGTCGGTGGTATTCCCGTCCCAGTGATCCAAGAGTACACCGAAGGGTTCGAGCGGGGCGCGAAGCGTATTAACCCCTCGATCAAGGTGCTGTCCGCCTATGTCGGCTCCTTCTCGGACGTTGCAAAAGGAAAGGAGATCACCATCAGCTTGATCGAGCAGGGCGCCGACGTCGTCACTGCGACCGGCAACGAGAGCGTGATCGGGACCTTGCAGGCCGCCAAGGAGAAGAAAGTGCTTATGATCGGCACCGCCTTCGATGCGGCGGCTCTTGCGCCGGATACGATCGTGACGACGGCGCTGGTGAATTTCGACGTGAATCTTGAGATGGCGATCGGCAAGGTGCTGGATGGTACCATTGAGCCAAAGAATTATCTGCTGGGTCTAAACCAGAACGGCATTGGTTTGGCGCCCTACGGCACGTTCGATAGCAAGATATCCCCCGAGAACAAGGCCAAGATCCAGCAGATCATCGACGACATCCGGGCGGGTAAGGTCGCCGACTTGCCGGCCATTCGCTAGGTCGGAGCGGACGGGTCATGGTAGAAGGTCGGCCGGTGCCGAGCTACGCCGGCCGCCCCCTTCTCGAACTGGTCGGGATCGGCAAGAGCTTTGGCCGGACGGCTGCTAACCGCGATGTACACCTCGATGTATGGCCGGGGGAAATCCTCGGCATTCTCGGCGAGAATGGCGCGGGCAAGTCGACCCTGATGAATATCATCGCGGGGCTTCTGTCCCCCGACGTCGGCAAAATTCTCCTAAATGGAGAAACTGTGCGGTTCTCGTCGCCACGCGATGCTGCGGCGGCGGGCATCGGTATGGTGCACCAGCATTTCAAGTTGATCGGCTCGCTCACGGTAGCCGAGAATATTGCGCTCGGCGATGCTCGCTGGGGGCGGGGAATGCTGCGCTTGACTTCGCTGCGCAAGGAGGTGGGCGCTCTCGCCGCCACTCTCGGCGTCGCCGTCGACTTCGACCGGCGCGTGGACGATCTCACCGTCGGCGAGCAGCAGCGCGTCGAGATACTCAGGGCACTGTCTCGCAGGCCACGACTCCTGATCCTGGATGAGCCGACGGCCGTTCTGACCCAGGACGAGCGGCTCGGTCTATTTCGCCTGATCGCCGACCTGGCCGAACGCCGCATGGCCGTCATCATCATCAGCCACAAGCTCGAGGATATCCTGGAGAACTGTCGGCGCGTGGTCGTAATGCGGCAAGGCAGCGTCGTTGACCGCGCTCACCTCGCCGGCCGCAATCGTGCGGACCTCGTGCGCATGGTCGTGGGAGAGGATTTGCCGGCGGTCGTTGGCAGCCCCGAGCGGGCGGTCGCCGCGGCGCCCCTGATCACCGTCGAGAACCTGACCGTGCGCCGCGCCAACGGCACTCTTGCGGTGGACGGCGCCAGTTTCGCGCTCCTGTCGAATGAGGTCCTCGGCGTGTGCGGCGTGGACGGCAACGGGCAGAGCGAGCTAATCCAGGCTCTGACCGGCATGGTACAGCCCGCCTCGGGCCGGGTGCACTACCACCTCCAGGGCGTGAGGGACGGCTGGCAGGACGCTGCGATGCTGCGCCGCCTGGGGCTCTGCCATATTCCCGAAGATCGCCACCGGCATGCCATCCTTGCTGATCTGCCCCTCACCGCCAACTACCTCATGACGCATTTGGGCCGGCGGGAATTCAACTGGCGTGGATGGCTGCGCCGTCGGGCCGTCCACGACCGCGTGGCAGCTGCCATCAGTGCCTTTGAGGTCAGGGCGCCGGGACCCCACGCACGGATGGCGGAGTTGTCCGGAGGCAATCAACAAAAGTTCGTTCTCGCGCGCGAGTTCGCCTGTGCACCTCGCATCATCGTGGCGGCGCATCCAACGCGCGGCCTCGACGTCCGAACAATCGCGTTCGTAAGGCGACAACTCATGCGCATGCGGGCGGAGGGCGCCGGAATCCTGCTGCTCTCGGCCGACTTGCAGGAAATATGGGAGATGGCTGATCGCGTCGCCGTGATGGCGGCTGGTCGGATACGGGGACCTGTCGCCGTCTCCGAGACGACGCTTCAGGACGTCGGGCACTGGATGACCGCGCGATGAAATCCGTGCGGGGCGATCTCATGCTCGGCGTGTTGATCCTGCTGTCCGTTGCCGCGGTGCCCGCCCTTTTCATTTTGGCGGCAGGAAAAAGCCCCGTCGCCGCATATGGCGCCCTCATCGGCTATACGCTCGCGACGTTCAACGGCTTCGCCGAAGTGGTGGTGCACGCCATTCCTCTGACACTCATCGGGCTGGGCGTTGCCGTAGCCTTCCGCGGCGGCATCTTCAACATCGGCGGCGACGGACAATTGATCGTCGGTGCGATCGCAAGTGTCGCGGTAGCGCCATGGCTCGGCAGGATGCCCGTGCCGTTGGGCTTGCTGTGCTTCCTTGTCGTCGGGTTTGCTGGCGGGGGGGCGCTGGGCGCTCTGGTCGGCTGGCTGCGTGCGCGTTTCGGTGCCAACGAAATCATCGTCACGATCATGCTGAATTACGTCGCCTTGCAGTTACTCACCTGGGTCATCCGTGGGCCGCTGCAGGAGCCGATGCGCATTTTCCCGCAGTCATTTGCCATTCCGGCGACGGTGGAGCTGCCGGTGCTCGTGGCCAACAGCCGTATTCACGCCGGGCTCATCGTGGCTGTCGTGGCGACGTTGGTTCTTTTCGTCGTGTTCCGGCACACAGCCTACGGCTTCCGACTTTCGGTCATCGGCGAAAATCGCTCGGTCGCGCCCTTTGCCGGCATCAATGACCGGCGGACCATCGTGCAGACAATGCTGATCAGTGGCGGCCTGGCCGGGCTGGCTGGCGCGGTCGAGATCGCCGGCATCCATCACAAGCTCCAAGATGATTTTGCCGGCGGCTACGGGCTTGCCGCCATTGCCGTGGCGCTGATGGCGCGCCTTAATCCACTCGCCGTGCCGTTCACGGCTCTGCTCTTCGGCGTCTTCTATGTCGGTGCCGGCGCTTTGCAGCGCGATGCGGGCATTCCCTTTCCGATTGTCTGGATCATCGAGGGGACGGTCATCTTCGCCTTTCTGGCCTACGACGCGCTGATGCATCGCGCCACGGCGCCTCGCTGACGATGGAGGTCGCGCTCCTCGTCGGGCTGGCGGCGGCGGGCATCCGGCTCAGCATGGCCATAGCCTTCGCCGCTCTGGGCGAGACAGTGGTGCAGTGCGCCGGCGTGCTGAACGTGGGCATTGAAGGCATCATGTTGGCGGGGGCGTTTCTAGGGGCCTTGGGCGCGGTGTGGACGGGCTCTCCATGGGGTGGCGTCGGAATGGCGATTCTCGGCGGCGTCGCCCTGGGGGCCATCCACGGCGTTTTCTCTGTGATCTTGCGCGCCGATCAGATCGTCTCTGGGATCGGACTGGTGGTGCTCGGGCTCGGACTATCTGGCTTCGGGTATCGCCTCACCATCGGAGCGGCGCCCGTGTCGGTGCCGTCCTTTGAAGGATGGCCGCTCGGGCCATTGGCGAGGCTCCCGATCGTCGGCGCTATCCTGTTCGACCAGACGCCGCTCGTCTATCTATGCGTCCTGCTCGCGGCAGCTATCGCGGCCGTGATGCGACGCACGGCGCTCGGGCTCAAACTTCGCGCGATCGGCGAAAATCCGGCGGCGGCGGACGCGGCTGGCATCAACGTCGGCGCGCTCCGCTTCGGTGCGATTCTCTTCGGTGGCGCGATGGCTGGTCTTGGGGGAGCCTATCTCGCAATCGTCCAGATCGATTCCTTCGTCGAGAACATGGTGCTTGGCCGCGGCTTCATCGCCATTGCCTGTGTCGCTTTCGGACGTTGGCGGCCGATGGGTGTGCTCACGGCGGCGTTGGCTTTTGGTCTGGCGGAAGCGGCGCAGATACGCTTTCAGACCTGGTATCCGCAAGTTCCCTATCAATTCTTTGTCATGCTGCCCTATGTGCTGGCGGTAATCGCGTTGATCTTCGTGGCGCGCGGTTCGGCCATGCCGAGGGCTTTGGGCAAGCCGTTCTCGCGGCGGGGATGATACGA
>DAHUYF010000211.1 GCA_027315365.1 Rhodospirillales bacterium
GACGCCCGGATCCACCACATCGCGTACGTCGCCAGCCGGAAGCCGCGATCGGGATCGAAGCGCTTCACCGCCTGCATCATCCCGACATTGCCCTCCGAGATCAGCTCCGAGAGCGGCAGCCCGTAGCCGCGATAGCCCATCGCGATCTTCGCCACCAGCCGCAGATGGCTGGTCACCAGACGCTGCGCCGCATCGGGGTCCCCGTGCTCGCGCCAGCGCTTCGCCAGCATGTACTCCTCTTCCGGCTGCAGCATCGGGAACTTGCGGATCTCGCGCAGCAGCCCCAGGCCGCGCCCCGGCGCGGGATTTCTGAGCACCACGGCACCAGTCATGACAACCCTCTCGCTCCGCGACCGCGCGCCAGCGCAGCCTGCGACCCTATATGGCCGTTTCTGGATCGGGGTTCTTGACCGTATTTGCCGAGATCGGGCGTATCTTGCGCCATTTGCCGCGCGGCCGGGCGCGGCGTCGAGCCCCTGCTATTTCAGGAAACGCCGGAATTCGGGCGCGCGCTTCTCCTGGAAAGCCTTGACGCCCTCCTGGGATTCCTCGCTCTCGTAATAGAGCTTCAGCGTCTGCATGCCGAGCGCGGAGATGCCGGCGATGTTCTCGCTGTCCGCGTTGAAGGAGCGCTTAGCGATGGCGAGCGCGGTCGGGCTCTTCTCGAGCAGTTCGCGGCACCATACCTCGACTTCGGCGTCGAGTTGGTCGTCCGGCACGACCTTGTTGACGAGCCCCATCGCCATCGCCTCGGCGGCGCCGTAGCGGCGGCAGAGATACCAGATCTCGCGCGCCTTCTTCTCGCCGACAATGCGCGCCAGATAGGCAGTGCCGAAGCCGGGATCGACCGAGCCCATCTTGGGCCCGACCTGACCGAACTGGGCGCTTTCGCCGGCCAGCGTCAGGTCGCACAAGGTCGCCAGCACGTTGCCGCCGCCGATGGCATAGCCGCGCACCTTGGCGATCACCGGCTTGGGCGCGATGCGCAGGGCGTTGTGCAGCGCCTCGACCGGCAGGCCGACCGTGCCCTTGCCGTCATAGGAGCCGGCATGGGCCGACTGGTCGCCGCCGGTGCAGAACGCCTTGGTACCGGCGCCGGTCAGCACGATGACGCCGATCTCCTTCTTCCAGGCGGCGCGATTCAGCGCGTGGATCAGCTCATCGCAGGTGATGCCGCGAAACGCGTTGTACTTTTCCGGCCGGTTGATGGTGATGGTGGCGACGCCGTCGCGCTCCTCGTAGAGGATGTCCTGATATTGGCTCATCTCGGTTCCTTCCTGTCAGCCGTTCATGGTAAGCCCGCCGGAGACGCTCAGCACCTGGCCAGTGATGAAGCCGGCATCGTCGCTGGCGAAGAAGGCGATGGCACCCGGCAGGTCGGCGGGCCGGCCGAGCCGGCCCAGCGGGATCGAGCGGCGGAAGGCCTCCACCAGCTTGTCGGGGTTGCCGGCGCCTTCGAGAAAGCCCTTGAACAAATTGGTCTCGGTGGGCCCCGGACAGACCACGTTGACGGTGATGGCGTGACGCGCCATCTCGCGCGCCAGCGTCTTGGAAAGCGACACCAGGCCGCCCTTGCACGCGGCGTAGACCGCCTCGCCGCTGGAGCCGACACGGGCGGCATCGGAAGCGATCGTGACCACCCGGCCGGCGCCACGCGCCACCATCAGCGGCAGCACGACATGATGCAGGTTGAGCGCGCCGGTAAGATTGACCGCGATCAGCTGCTGCCACAGCGCCGGCTCGGTTTCGAGGAAGGGACGGAAGACGTCCCAGCCGGCATTGTTGACGAGGATGTGGATCGCCCCGAGATCGCGCTCGACCGCGGCCGCCGCCGCCTGCACCGCGGCGTAGTCGGTGATGTCGACTTCATAAGCGCATGCCCGGCCGCCGCGCTCGGCCAGACGGCGCGCCAGCGCCACTGCCGCCGCGCCGTCGCGGTCGAACACCGCCACCGCCGTGCCCTCTTCGGCAAGCCGCTCGCAGGTGGCGCCGCCGATGCCGCCGGCGCCGCCGGTGACGACCGCCACCCGATCGCGCAATCCACGCATCCGCTCCTCCCTTTGGGCTGCAACGCCGCTTCACGGCCGGGCCGCCATCGGTCATCATAGGCCGCGAGCGATATAGGTCAATATATTGACATGATCCGCCGAGCCCTGCCGTGACCGATCTCCGCCGCAACAAATCCTCCGCCGGCGACGAGTTGGCCAACCGCATCTTCTTCCGCCTGTACCAGGCGGCGAACACGATGCACCGCACCGGGACCAAGGCGCTCGACAGCGTCGGTATCACCACGCAGCAATGGTCGGTGCTGGGCGCGCTCTCCCGGCCGCAGGTCGCCGACGGCATGAGCGTGGGCGATCTCTGCCGCTTCCTCATGGTCAGCCGGCAGAATCTCAACGGCGTGCTGGAGCGCCTCGGCCGCCAGGGCTGCATCGCGATCACCGCCGATCCCGGCGATCGCCGCTCCAAGCGCGTGCGCCTCACCGCCAAGGGCGACGAGACCTGGACGCGCCTGCGCCCGCTCATCTACGCCTATTACGACAAGGCGCTGAAAGGCTTTTCCTTCGACGAGCGCGTCAGCGTGCTGCATCACCTGAACCGCCTGCTCGACAACATGAACATGCTCGACGACGCCGGGCCGGACGATGCCTCATGAGGTCGCGGCAAAACGCTTGGCGATCTCGCGCAGAGCGCCGCGAACTGCCGCCAATTGGGAAGCCGATAGGAGAGGACATCGCCCGGGCGGATGCGAAGGTGACGAGGCCCGCCGCAATCCGGTCGACCCGACGGTCGAGCGCGCCGAAGCTCAACCGCAGCCCGCTCGCACCGTCGACCAGCGCGAGCCTCTCCGGCACGAAGGCGAGGCACCCATCGAGATAATCGGTGATGATCCTGCCCGGCCGTGGCCGGCCTCGGTCATCGCCGCCACGCGCTCCGGCGACAGCAGCGGGTCGAACCTCATGCCTTCGTCCCTCGGTCGGTCAGTACGGGACGTTGTGCCGTCCGGCCCGCGCCCGAGCGATCACCGTTTTCATGATATGCGGCGTGCCGTCGCCGATCTGCATCCCGAGCACGTCGCGCAGCCGCTGCTCGAAGGGCAGGTCCTGGGAATATCCGGCATGCCCATGGACCAGCAGGCATTGCTGGATCGCCTCATGGGCAAGCTTGGGCGCCCACCATTTCACCATCGCCGCTTGCGCGGTATGAGGCCGCCCCGCATCGCACAGCCACAGCGCCTGCCGACACAGCAGGCGCGCCGCCGCGACATAGGTGTCGTGCTCGGCGAGGACATGGGTGATGCCTTGGAAGGCGGCGAGCTTCTGGCCGAATGCCTCGCGCTCCTGGATGTAGCGCCAGGTCTCTTCCAGCGAGCGGGCGGCGGGCGCCAGGCATTGCAGCCCGATCAGCGCCCGGCTGAAATCGAAGCCCTGCATGACCTGGCGAAAGCCGGCGCCCTCGGCGCCGATGAGATTGGCGGCCGGAACCCGCGCGCCGTCGAAGGCGATGGTTCCGCGCCCGACCGCCTTCTGGCCGTGATCTGCGAAGCGGCCGCGCGTGATGCCGGACGCCGCTAGGTCGACGAGCACCGCGGTCACGCCTGCGGCACCGGCGCCCGGCGCGCCGGTGCGCCCGAAGACGATGGCTGCATCGGCCTGATCGGCCATCGAGATCGAGGTCTTCTCGCCGTCGAGAACGTAGTCGCCACCGTCGCGGCGCAAACGCAGTTGCAGATGAGCGGCGTCGGAGCCGCCGCGCGGCTCGGTGAGCGCCAGAGCCACCACGGCCTCGCCGGCGACGATCCGGGCCAGCCACGGCCGAGCCACGGCCGGCGCCGCGTGCTGCGCAAGGATGTGGCCGCACAGGGAGCCGAGCAGCGGCACGTAGCCGAGGTTGAAATCGCCAGCGGCGATCTCCTCCATGACCAGGCCGGAGGTAACGTAATCGAGGCCGAGGCCGCCGCTCGCCTCGGGCAGCTCCGGCGCGATCAGGCCGAGCGCGCCCATCTCGGCGACGATCCGCCGGTCGAAGCGGCCGGCGCGGTCGTGCACGGCGTAAAGCGGCGTCAGCCGCTCCTGCGCAAAGCGGCGCGCGGTATCGCGCACCGCCTCCTGCTCCGGAGTGAGCCCGAAATCCACGCTGTCCTCCCCGCGGGCGTGTCGAGAAGGCTAGGGCTGGGCACGAAGAAATGTCAATATATTGTCTCTTTTCTCGTTTCGCCCGGTCCCGTCCGGCGCCGGCTCGGTACGCACGCTGCCATCCCGCGTGCTGATCTCCGGCGTCCGGCAGCAGCTCGAAGGCGCACCCTTCGGCATGTTCGCATTTGCGCCGGTAGGGGCGGGAATATTCCTCGCCGGCATCGCGTTCCTCGCCTTCGGCTGGCGACTGCTGCCGCGCCGGCACGCGCCGCCGGCGGCGGACAAGGCGCAGTTCCGCATCGAGGACTACACGACTGAGGCGCTGATTCCGCCGGGATCGCCGATGATCGGCAAGACGGCGGCGGCGCTCGAGGGAGCGGTGGCGCTGGGGGATATCAACCTCGCCGCCGTCATCGGCGGGAACGGCCGACGGCGGATTCCCCAGCGCGATCTGATCCTGCGCGCCGGCGACACCCTGCTGATTGACAGCGATCCGCAGACGCTCAAGAAACTCGTCGACCTCGCCGGGCTGACGCTGGCCGGCAGCAAGCAGGTGAGTAGGGATCGGCTCGATGCCGAGGAGATCGGCAGCGTGGAAGCGATCGTGCCGCCGGATTCGGAGTTGATCGGCGCGTCGCCGGAAACGCTGCGGATGCGCCGGCGCTACGGCGTGAACCTGCTCGCGCTCTCGCGGCGCGGCGAGCGCCTGCGCACGCGACTGCAACACGCCCGCTTCAGGGCGGGCGACGTCGTGGTGCTGCAGGGCCGGCTCGACGACATGCCCGGAGACCCTGTCGCGGCTGCGCGTCCTGCCGCTCGCCGCGCGCAACATTCAGCTCGGCCGGCCGCGCCGCATGCTGCGGCCCGTGCTCATCCTGGCCGCGGCGGTGACGGCAACAGCGCTGGCGCTCGTACCGGCGGCGATCGCGTTTGTCGCCGCGGCGCTCGCCATCGCCGTCTTTCGCGTCCTCAGCCTGCGCGACGTCTGTCAGAGCGTCGAATGGCCGATCCTCGTGCTGCTCGGCCCGCTCATTCCGCTCGGCGAGGCGGTACGCCGCAGCGGCGTCGCCGACCTGCTCGCCGACGGCCTCCATGACGTGCCGTCGCCGTCGCCCGGGATCGGCGTCCTCGCGCTGGTGACGGCGACGACCATGCTGCTGACGCCGCTCGTCCATCACGCCGCCTCGGTGATCATCATGGGGCCGATCGCGGCCAGCCTTGCCGCCAAGCTGGGCTTCCACCCCGACGCCTTCCTGATGGCGATCGCCATCGGCGCCAACAGCGACTTCCTGACGCCGATCGGGCACCAGAACAACACGCTGGTCCTGGTTCCCGGCGGCTACCGCCTCGGCGATTACGCCCGACTCGGCTTGCCGCTGTCACTGATCGTGATCGTCGTCGGCACCGGGCTGATCGCGGCGGTCTGGCCATTGCGGTAGCCGTCACCGGTTCGGGTCGCTCCGCTTCGCCCGCAACAGCGCCGCCGCGGCGCCGAGCGCCACGCCCATGCCGAGGGCGAGCATCGGCGGTGCCCGCATGCCCACGGCCATGCGCTCCAGCCCAAGCTTCGCCCCGGCGCCGAGCCCGGTGGAGAACTCGCTGAGAGCCGCTCCCTGGGCGTGGATCTCGGCTCCCACGTCCTGTCGCGCGGCGGGCAACGGGCGCCTTCTCAGCGTGACCGGCACCGATTTCGCCGCCGGCACCTTCGAGCGCTCCGCGTGGTGCCAGAGCGGGATCAGCGGGTTGCATTCGGGGTAGTAGCCGGCACAGCACCCTTCCGGGATGTCGTAGGGGGTGACGCGAAAGCCGGCGACCTCGCGCTTGAAATCGTCCCCGGCGGCGCCGACGAGATCGACAATCTCACCCTCGGCGAAGCCCAGGCGATCCATGTCGTTGCGGTTCATCAGCACCACCATGCGGGTGCCGTGAATGCCGCGGAAGCGGTCGCTGTAGCCGTAGACGGTGGTATTGAACTGGTCGTTGCTGCGCAGGGTGATGAGCTGCAAGACCTGTCGGTTGCGCTCGTCATGCACGACATCGGGGTCTTCGTCGAGGCTGCGCGGCGCGATGAAATTCGCCTTCTTCGTCGCCGTGTTCCATCGGCGCTCGCGCGCGCCGATCGGGCGATGGAACCCGCCCGGCTGCCACAGCCGCTCGTTGAAGTCGTGGAAGATCTCGGGATAGGTCTCGGCGATGGCCTCGCGGACACGCCGGTAATCGCCAACCCAGCCGCCCCAGTCGACCTTGGAATTGGGAGCCAGCGTCGCCTCGGCAATGCCGGCGACGATCGCCGGCTCGGACAGCAGGTGAGGGCTTGCCGGGGGATGAAGCCCGAGCGAGCCGTGCATGCAGCCGGTGCTGTCCTCGACGCTGACCGATTGCGGCCCACTCGCCTGGCGGTCGATCTCGATGCGGCCGAGACAGGGGAGAAGATAAGACACCTCGCCATGGACGAGATGGCTGCGGTTGAGCTTGGTCGCGATCTGAACCGTCAGCCGAAGCCGACGCCAAGCCGGCTCGATCGCATGGTGGTCGGGGACGGCGCGAACGAAATTGCCGCCGAGCCCGATGAAGGCGCGCAGCTCGCCCTTGAGGACCGCCGCACAGGCCTCGACCGTGTTCAGCCCCTTCTCGCGCGGCGGCGTGAAGCCGAATTGCTCGCCGAGCTTGTCGAGCGGGACGAGTTCCGGCTTCTCCGAGATGCCGACGGTGCGCTGTCCCTGCACGTTCGAGTGCCCGCGCACCGGGCAGATGCCGGCACCGGGCTTGCCGATATTGCCGCGCAGTAGCAGCAGGTTGACCAGCATCTGCACGGTCTCGACGCCGTGACGGTGCTGCGTCACCCCCATGCCGTAAACCCCGATGACGGCGCGGCAGCGCGCATAGACGGCCGCCGCAGCCTCCATCGCGCCGCGGCTGAGGCCGGAACGACGCTCCAGATCCTCCCACGAGAATGAGGTCACCGACTCGACGAATGTCTCATAGCCGTGGGTATGCTCGCGGATGAATGCGTGATCCAGCACCGGCGGCCCGTCGCGCGATTGCGCCTCCGCGTCGGCAGCCAGGAGCGCCTTGCACATGCCCATGACGGCGGCGAGATCGCCGCCCGCTTTCACCTGATGATATTGCGAGCTGATCGGCGTGCGCGCTAACGTCAGCATTTCGATGGGCGATTGCGGATTGGTGAACTCGACCAGGCCGCGCTCGCGCAGCGGATTGAAGGTGACGATGGGCGCACCGCGGCGGCTCGCATCCTGGAGATCGTGCAGCATGCGCGGGCTCGAGGTGCCGACATTCTGGCCGAAGAAGAAGATGCCGTCGGTCTTGTTGAAATCGTCGAGCGCCACCGTGCCCACCGAGACGCCGATGCTCTCCGGCAGCGCGACGGAGGTGCTCTCATGGCACATGTTGGAGCTGTCGGGAAGATTGTTGCAGCCGTAGAGCCGCGCCAGGAGGGCATACATATACGATGCCTCGAGCGAGGCGCGGCCGGAGCTGTAGAAGACGACGGAGCGCGGATCGAACTGCTTCAGCTCGGTGCCGATGTCGCGAAACACCTCGCCCCACGCCACCGGCAGGTACCGGTCGCTCGCCGCGTCCCAGCGCATCGGGTGGGTGAGCCGGCCGAGTTCCTCCAGATCGTGATCCGGCCAGGAGCAGAGCTCGGTCAGCGTGTGGGCGGCGAAGAAGGCCGGGGTCGCGCGGCGGCTGGTAATTTCCCAGGTGGTCGCCTTGGCGCCGTTCTCGCAGAACTCGAAGGCGCGCGGCTTGGCCGGCTTCGCCCAGGCACAGCTCACGCAGGCAAAGCCGTCGGGCTTGTTCTGCCGCATCAGCACCAGGCTGCCGTTGGCGGGCACGCGCTCGCGCGTCAGGCTTCGCGCCAACGATCGCACCGATCCCCACCCGCCGGCCGGCGCCGAATAGGTCATGATCCGCGTGCGCTGGCGATGGGCGCCGTGGATCGTCTCGTCCTTTTCCTGGGTGGCCATGCCGGACCTCATTCTGTGGCGGCGCTTGGCAGGTGCTTGCCGCACCACCTTCTAACGACCGTTCGGAGGCGATAAATCCGTGACGTCGCCCTGAGCCAGGAACATCGTGCGGGCGAATACGTTAGGGAGGCAGGGAACGTGGCTTTGCTGCACCGCGTTGCAGCGTCGCCGGGCGACCCGGCGGGCGCGGCGGCGCGCCACCCTTCCCGGGAGGAACCGTCATGGCGACGAAGACCACCAGCGACGTGCTCGTCGAAACGCTCCTGGAATGGGGGGTCGATACCATCTTCGGCATCCCCGGCGACGGCATCAACGGCATCATCGAAGCGCTGCGCAAGGCACGCGACCGCATCCGCTTCATCCAGGTCCGTCACGAGGAGGCCGCCGCCTTCGCCGCCTGCGGCTACGCGAAATTCACCGGCCGGCTGGGGTGCTGCGTCGCGACATCCGGCCCCGGCGGCATCCATCTCCTCAACGGCCTCTACGACGCCAAGCTCGACGGCGTGCCGGTGCTCGCCATCACCGGGCTGCAATTCCACGATCTTCTGCATACCGAGACGCAACAGGATGTCGAGCTCGACAAGCTTTTCGTCGACGTCGCCAAATACAATGTGCGCGTCATGGGGCCGGCGCATATGGAGAGCGTCGCCGAACTCGCCTGCCGGACCGCGCTCGCCTATCACGGGGTCGCGCACATCACCATACCGGTCGATTTCCAGTCGATGCCGATGGAGCGCGCCCTTCGCTCCGAGCGCAACCGGCCGCATCACGTCTCGGACGCATGGGCCGACGGCGCACATATACCGACCGACGAGGCGCTGCGCCGCGCCGCCGACCTGCTCAACGCCGGCAGGAAGCCGGTGATCCTGGCCGGCCGCGGCGCGCTCGGCACGCACAAGGAGCTGGAAGAGATCGCCGAAATCCTCGGCGCGCCGATCGCCAAGCCGATCCTCGGCAAGGCGGCGGTGCCCGACGACAGTCCCTATTGCACCGGCGGCGTCGGACTGCTCGGCACCCGCCCCTCGCAGGAGGCGCTCGAGGCCTGCGATACGCTGCTCATCGTCGGCAGCAGTTTTCCCTACATCGAGTTTTATCCGCGACCGGGGCAGGCGCGCGCGGTGCAGATCGACCTCGATCCCGTCCGTATCGGGCTGCGCTATCCCGTGGAGATCGGCCTGGTCGGCGACAGCCTGCGCACGCTGCGGCGCCTCGCTCCCTTGCTCGACCGCAACTCCAACCGCGCCTGGCTGCAACAGGCGCAGCGGGGGAAGGCCGAATGGATGGCGCTGATGGAGGAGCGCGGCACGCGCCAGGACATGCCGATGAAACCGCAGGTGGTGGCGCATGAGCTCGGCAAGCGGCTCGCCGAGGACGCGATCATCGCCAGCGACTCCGGCACCGTCACCACCTGGATCGCGCGCCATCTCCAGATCCGGCCGCGGCAGATGTTCTCGCTCTCCGGCAATCTCGCAACCATGGCCTGCGGCCTGCCTTACGCGATCGGCGCGCAGGTGGCCTATCCGGAGCGCCAGGTGGTCGCCTTCGTCGGCGACGGCGGCTTCACCATGCTCATGGGCGAGATCGCGACGGCGGTGAAGTACAAGCTGCCGATCAAGATCGTGATCGTGAAGAACAACTCGTTCGGCCAGATCAAGTGGGAGCAGATGGTTTTCCTCGGCAATCCCGAATATGTCTGCGACCTCCAGCCGATCGACTTCGCCGCCTTCGCGCGCGCCTGCGGTGCGCATGGCTTCACCATCGAGCGACCCGAGGAATGCGGCGCCGTGCTCGACCGGGCGCTCGCCACCCCCGGCCCGGTGGTGGTCGAGGCCGTCGTCGACCCGCACGAACCGCCGACACCGCCCAAGATCAAGGCGGTGCAAGCCGCGCATCTCGCCGAGGCGCTGGCGCGCGGCACGCCGCATCGCGGCAAGATCGGCTGGACGATCTTGTCCGATACGGTGAGAGAGCTGGTGTAGCGGGAGGTCCGTCCGAGCGTCTCTCGGGCAGACAGCTTCGCCGCGGAGGCGGCATGACCGCTGACGCACATTGCCGAGGGCCGTTCGCGCCGACGCTCCTCAAGCGAAGACCACCCCTTACACGATGGCGCGAGCCGCCGAGGGCCGCCGCCGCGGATTCCGCGTCACCCCTCGTCGGGCGAAGCGAGCACCGCCGCCAGCAGGTTGGCGGCGAGCCGCGAAGCGCCCAGCGGGTCGGCATGGGGCGCCACCGTCATGTATTCCTTGACTGCGCAGAGCGCGGCGCGGCTGCGATCGGTGATCGACGCCAAGGTTCTCGCCACCGCTTCGTCGAGCGCCGCCCTGGGCGCGACCTCGCTCACCAGGCCCAGCATGAGCGCTTCCGCGGCGTCGATGGCGCGGCGCGTATAGACCATGTGCAGCAGGCGCTTGGGCGGCAGCTTGCCGAGCACCGCCGACATCGCCAGGGTCGGCGGCAGATTGATGTCCATCTCCGGCAGGGCGAAACGAGCCGTGTCGGCGGCGATAGTGAGATCGCATTGTCCTGCCAGCGCGCAGCCGAAACCGCGCGCGTCGCCCTGCACCACGGCGATGATCGGCACGGGGGTCGCGCGCAGATCGGCATAGAGATCGAGGATCGGCTGGGTGACGGCGGCGCGGATGGCGAGGGCGGATTTCGGCGCCTGCGCCGCCGCCGGCGGCAGGCGTCCTAGGCAGAAGGCCTCGCCGCGGGCGCGGACGGTCACCGCCTTGATGCCGGGCTCCTCGCCCAGCGAGCGAATCGCCCGGCCGAGCGCTCGCACCTCCTCGATGAGCAGGCGATTTCCGGATTCGGGCTTCGCCAGCGTCACCGTGGCGACCGCGCCGTCGCGGGCGATCGTGAAAGCGTTCGATTCCATGTCAGCGAGTCCTCTTTCCATAGGGGCGGTCCGGAGCGGGGAGCAGATCGGTTCCGGAGCATCGGCTCTCGGTGATCGTTGACGGCGGTCGGCCGAAGCGGCATCCGCGATCACGGGGGGTATGCGGTCGCAAAATAATGAGTCTTTCACCGACGAGGCAAAGTGTTTTTTCTCATCGGCCCGGTGACATGTGCGGCCGGATAAGGGAGCGCCGGGCTAGATCGAACACCGGCGGGCGGCGCGCGGAAAGGCCTCCGTGCTCGGCGACTGCTTCGGCGCGGCGCCAGGGTTTGCCCCGTCAAGACCCGCACCGTTCTCCGGAACCGCACGCGGAAGGCCGCCGTTTCAGAGCTGACGTATGACGCGCGATGGGGCGATGCATGGCACCCCGCTCGTTCTGGAAGGGATATCTGAAGCTCTCGCTCGTGACCTGCCCAGTGGCGATGACCCCCGCCACATCGGACGGCGAGAAGGTGCGCTTCCACGTGCTCAGCCGCAAGACCGGGAACCGGGTGCGCGCGCATTATGTGGATGCGGCAACCGGCGAGCCGGTCGACGAAAGCGACGAGGTCAGGGGTTATCAGAGCGCCGCCGACCGGGTCGTCATTCTCGAGGACGATGAGCTCGACTCGGTTGCGCTCGACAGCACGCGCACGATCGATATCGACAGGTTCGTCGCGCGGGAGTCGGTCGAGTGGCTCTGGTACGACCGGCCCCACTACCTGGTGCCGGACGACCCCGTCGGCGAAGAGGCGTTCTCGGTGATCCGCGACGCGATGGCGGCGACCAAGACGGTCGGGATTTCGCGGCTCGTCCTTTATCGCCGCGAGCGCGCGGTGATGCTCGAGCCGAGGGATCGCGGCATCGTGCTCTGGACGCTTCGCTATGGCGACGACGTACGCGACCCCGCCGCCTATTTCGCCGACATCAAGCCCGGCGAGGTCGATCCGAAGCTGCTATCGATGGTGACGACGCTCATCGCGCAGAACAGCAGAGCCTGGGACCCGACGATGGTCGGCGATCCCGTCCAGGAGCGCCTCCTCGAGATCATCGCGGCCAAGAAGAAGGGAAAGCGGCCGCCCAAGGCGAAACGAGAGTCCGAGCCGCCGAGTAACGTCGTGAACATCATGGACGCGCTGCGCCGGAGCATCGCGGCCGAAAAGCGGCCCAAGCGCCGCTAGGCGGCGCCGCGCCGGCGGCGGTCGGCGACGTCCGGCAGGGCGACGGCGGCGCGGCGGAAGTCGCCCCAGGGATCACCCCGCAGGTGGTGCAAGCGCGTCGTCGCATTGGTCACCGTGAAGCAGGCGGCACCGATGATGCCGGGGAGCTCGTCCCAATTCAGCGGCATCGATACCGCCGCGCCGGGGCGCGCCCGGGTCGAATAGGGCGCAACCGCGGTGGCGCCGCGGCCGTTGCGCAGATAGTCGATCAGGATCTTGCCGCGGCGCTTGGCTTTGGCGATCGTCGACACGAAGCGCTCGGGGCTGTCGGCCGCCATCGCGTCCGCGAGGCCCTTGCTGAACCGCTTCACCGCGTCCCACCCGGCCTGCGGGATCAAGGGGGCGACGACGTGCAGGCCCTTGCCGCCGGAGGTCTTGACGAAGCTCGCCAGCTGCCGTGCCGCCAGTCTTTGCCGCACCTCGCCGGCGGCGGCGATCACGGCGTTCCAAGGCACATCCTCGCCGGGATCGAGGTCTACGGTGATCATGTCCGGCTGCTCGAGCGTGCGCAGCGCCGAACCCCAGGGGTGGATTTCGAGCGCACCCGCCTGCACCAGGCCAAAGAGCCCGTCGAGATCGTCGATCGCGAGGATCGGCGCGTGCGCGGCGTCCTTCGGGTCCTCGGCACGGCGGATGTCGCGGCTCAGGCCCGGCCAGACGTGCTTCTGAAAAAAGCATTGCCCGCCGACGCCATCGGGGCAGCGGACCAGCGCGAGCGGCCGCGCGACGACGAACGGCGCCATGTACCGCCAGACTTCGGCGTAGTAATCGGCCAGTCCCGCCTTGGTGACGCCGGCATCGGGCCAGTAGAGCCGGTCGGGATGGGTGAGCTTGGCCGGGGAACGCCGCTCGGCAACACCAGCCTCGCCCGATTCCTCGCGTATCACCTCGGCCGCCGGCTTGTCGTCGCGCAGCCCGTGAAAGGAAGCGTGGCGCAGGCTGCGATCGGCGGTCCAGCCGCGGAACTCGATCTCCGCCACGAGTTCGGGCTTGACGAACCGGACATGGCGCGCGGCCTCGGCGCCGAGCGGCTTGGCGAAAGGGCTCGCGGATCGGCGGATACTTTCGAGCTTGTGGTAGAGATCCGCCGCGACCGCCGCGGTGAAGCCGGTGCCGACCCGTCCGGCATGCACCAATCTTCCTTCCTCGCGGTATCCCAGCACGAGCGATCCGATCGCCTCGCGCGAGGTGGTCGAGGGCACATAGCCGGCGACGATGAATTCCTGCCGGTCCGCGCATTTTGATTTGAGCCATTGATTCCCGCGGCCGGACCGGTACGGCGCGTCGCGGAGCTTCGAGACGACGCCTTCGAGGCTGAAGCGGCAGGCGTGCTCCAGGAAGACGGCACCGTCTTCCTCGAAATGCCCGCTGTAACGGAGCGGCGTATCCGATGCGGCGAGCAACGTCTCCAGCGCCGCCTTGCGGCTCAGCAGCGGCGCGCCGCGCAGGTCATACCCGTCGAGGTGAAGCAGGTCGAAGGCGTAGAAGACGAAGCGGTCGGTGCGGCCCTCGCTCAAATCGCCCTGCAGCGCCGAGAAATCCGAAATTCCGCTTTGGCCCTCCACCACCAGCTCACCATCGATCAGCGCGGCATCGACCGGCAGCGCGGCGAAGGCTGCCGCCACCGCCTCGCCGAACCTGGCGGTCCAGTCGAGGCCGGTCCGGGTCAGCAGCGTCACCCGCCCCGCCTCGATGCGTACCTGCAGCCGGTAGCCGTCGAATTTGATCTCGTGGATCCAGCGCTTGCCGACCGGCGTCTTGCGGGTCAGCGTCGCCAGTTCCGGCGCGATGAAGCGCGGCAATGATGCTTTCCTGGCGCCCTTCAGCTTGGACACATCCGGCGCGGCGCGGCGTGCGGCTTCCGGCGGTTCGATCTTGCCGGTTTTCGAGGACCAGCCGGGCGCCTCGTCGGCCACCTCGGCGATCGCCCGTCCGGTTTTCACGGAGTCCGGGCGCTGGTCGAGAATGTCGGGGGCGTCGGCGGTTCGGGCGGCCGCGTCGTCGCTCTTGATGAGCAGCCAGTTCTTGCGCTTTTCCCGCGGCTTCGCCGCCATGCGCACCAGGTGCCAGCGGCCGCGGAGCTTCTCGCCCTCAAGCTCGAAATCGAGGTGGCCCTTGGCGTAGCCTTTGTGCGGATCGCCGATCGGCCGCCATCGGCCGCGGTCCCAGACGATGACCGTGCCGCCGCCATATTCGCCACGCGGGATCGTGCCTTCGAAGTCGCCGTAGTCGAGCGGATGATCCTCGACATGCACCGCCAGCCGCCGCTCGCCCGGAACCACGCTCGGCCCCTTGGCGACGGCCCAGCTTTTCAGCACGCCATTCATCTCGAGGCGGAAATCATAATGCAGGCGGCGAGCGTCGTGCTTCTGGATGACGAAGCTGCCGCCCGATGTCGGGCGGCGGTTCTTGCCGGAGGGTTCCGGCGTGACCGTGAAGTTCCGCTTCTTGCGATAGGCCGTCAGTGCCATGCCTCAGCCCGCCTTGCGGCCCCGATGGCGCTCGCCCGCGGCGCTTTTCGCCGGCGCGGCGCCGCCCGTGCGCTTTCGCCGCTGACGCGCGCGTGGTGCCTTGCCCCCGGCGGACGCAGCGCTCTGGCGCAGCGCCGCCATGAGATCGACGACCTTCGCCGGTTGCGGCGGCTGGCGCGCCGGCACCGGGCGCCCCGCGAGCTTCGCCTTGACCAACTCGGCCACGGCCGCCTCGTAGCGGTCGCGGAACGCGCTCGCATCGAAGGTGCCGCGCTTGGTGGCGATGATGTGCTTGGCGAGATCGAGCATCTCGCCCTTGATCGTCATCCGGGGAATGTCGGCGAATGCCGCTTCGGCCGAACGCACCTCGTAGTCGAAATTGAGCGTGGTCGCGATGAGGCCGCGATCGTGCGCCCGGATCAGCACGCTCCTGGTGCGGCGGAAGAGCACCGCGCGCGCCACCGCGGCGACCTGCTGGCGCCGCATCCCCTCCCGGATCAGCGCGAAAGGCTCCCGGCCGATGGCGTCGCCCGGCGCCAGGTAATAGGGCCGATCGAAATAGATGTCATCGATCTCGGCGCAGGGAATGAAAGCTTCGACCGCCAAGGTCTTGTCGCTCTGTGGGAGAACCGCCGCGATCTCCTCAGGCTCGAGCGTCACATGATCGCCTTGCCCAAGCTCATAGCCTCTCACCTGATCCTCGGCCGCGACGGGCTCGCCGGTCTCCTCGTCGACGAATTGCCGGCGCACGCGGTGCCCCGTCGCCCGGTTGATGGTGTGGAAGGCGATGCGCTCGGCGGTCGACACGGCGGTGTAGAGCGCCACCGGACAGGTCAGCTCTCCGATCTTGAGAAAGCCCTTCCAATTGGCCCGAGATACCACGAGGAGCATACTCCGCTGCACCGGATTCAACGGCGCCGAGCCGAGCGCGTTCCGCCCCCGATGCAAGCTTCAGCGGCTGCGTTTCGTACCGACGGGTGGTACCCGGGGCGCCGCAACGGAGCCGGCCGCATGATTATGAGCTTTCGGACGAATGGCTGCGTGCCTTCTTCGCCGAGGACAGGCGCTCGCGGCACATCCCGTCCGATCTCGACAGCCGGCTCTTCCGCGAGCTGCAGATGATCGACGATGCGACGAAGCTGCGGGAAGCAGAGAACGTCTATCTCGACGACCATAGTGACCGACCTTCCTTCAGACGGTCGCGCATCGGCGTCATTTCTTTCCCTCTCCGGAAGGCTCCGACCGCGACGGCGACGGCTCCTGCTGGTCCCACCACCCGCCGCCCATGGCGACGAAGAGTTGCGCGGTGTCGAGATAGCGCTGGGCCACGGCGCGCACGTATCCCAAGCGCGCCTGCTCCAGGAAACGCTGCGCCGTCAGCAGTTGCAGAATGCCCACATTGCCGACGGCGTAAGTCCGGCGCGTCAAATCCATCGTCGACTCCGCCGAACCGAGGGCCCGCCGTTGGGCCTCGATCAGCCGGGCGTCGTGGGCCAGCGCCTGTAGAACATCCGCCACCTGGCTGAGCGATTGCAGGACGGTTTGCTGGTACTCGGCGAGCGTCGCGTTGAAGGCGTCGATCGCGCCGCGCTTTTGCGCTTCGAGGGCGCCGCCCTGGAAGATCGGCGCCGTCAGGTTCAACCCCAGCGCCCAGGCGTTGTTATAACCATGGAAGACCTGATCGGGCGTCAGCGCCTCCTGGGTGAGCGACGCCGAGAGGGTGAGGCTGGGATAGAGCCGCGCCGTGGCGACGCCGACCGCCGCGCTCGCCGCATGGAGACGCGCTTCGGCCGCCACGATGTCCGGACGCTGCCGCATCAATTCCGACGGCAGGCTGACCGGCAGTTCTCCGGGAAGGACCAAGGCGCTCAGTTCGAACTCCGGCGGTTCCCAATCGGCCGGCGCCTTGCCGACCAGCACCGAAAGCGCGTGCCGCGCCACGCTCAGTTGCTGGTCGAGCGGCGGAAGCAGGGTGCGGTCGTTCTCGAGCTGGCTCGTCGCCGTCTCGATGTCGATGCGGTTCGCCATGCCGACCGCCAGCTCCTGCTGCACCAGCCGCAGATTTTCCTCGTCGTCGGCAACGATGTCGGCAACCGCCTTGGCCTGCGCATGCAGCGCGGCGATGGCGAGAGCCTGCATCACCGTGTTGCCGGTGAGGGTGAGATAGGCCGCCGCGAGCTGGTAGTCCTGATACTCCGCCAGCGCCGCCTCCTGTTCGATCTGCCGGCGTATCCCTCCGAACACGTCGAGCGCATAGCTCACATTGGGGCCGATCGTGTAGAGGTTGAACACTTGGCTCGGCTGCTTCAAACCGAAGGCCTGATAGTCGAACTTCTGACGAACGGCGCCGGCGCCGATATTGACCTGCGGATAGACCGCGCCAGTCGCCTGGCTGACCGCTTCCTGGGCTTCGGCCAAGGTGGCGCGGGCGGCGAGGAGGGTGCGATTGTCGGCAATCGCCTGCCGCAGCACGCGGTCGAGGTCGGGCGAGTGGAAGAGCTGCCACCATTCGCCCGAGATCTTGTTGCCGAGGGCCAGATGTTGGGCGGCCTCGCCGCCGCTCCCGGCCGGGAGATTTTTCTCTCCGGGCGCCGTGTAGCCGGGCGTCGTCGGCGCCTTGGGCGACAGGAAATCCGGACCGACGGTGCAGCCGGCGAGAAGCGTCGCGATCCCGACAGCGACGCCGAGCGCACGCCGCCACGGACCGGATCGGGGGGCGGCGCTATACATTCCCGCCTTGTCCCACGCGCCGGTGCCGGTGACCGCCGCAGAGCCGGCCTCCGCCGCGCGGGCCTCGGAGGAGATGTGTGCGCGGAACCGTCGCCCTCCGGGCACGTCTCGACGGTTCCGATCCTTTCCGGCCATGGGTGCGACTGTGAGCGGCGTCCGCTGCCGGCTCATTGATCTGCCTCAATGCCGGCGGGCTTCGCCGAAGATAAAAGCAAACCGGCATGATCCCGGGCAAACAACGGACGTATCACATGCCTGTCTGGAAGCCCCTCTCCGCAGGAACGCCGTCCCCCACGCTTCTCGCGTCGCGACCTGGATAGGACGATCGATGACGGAGACGAGAAAATTACGGGTGGTCGCGGCGGTCCTTGTCGCGTGCCTGCTCGCGGCGGGCGCGGGCTACTGGTTTCTCCGATCCGAGAACCGGACCGCGAAGCTCCTCGTCCTCTACGGCAACATCGACATCCGGGAAATCGCTGTCGCCTTCAACGACAACGGCCCCGTCACCCGCATGCTCGTTCAGGAAGGGGATCGGTTGCGCAAGGGCGATCTGATCGCCGGGATCGACGACACGCGCTACGCCGCCACGCTGGCCCAGGCGGCGCATCAGGTGCAGAACCAGCGCCAGATCCTCGCCAGGCTCGTCAACGGTTCGCGTCCGGAAGAGATCGCGCAGGCCAAGGCCGCGATGCAATCCCTCGAGGCGACCTACCAGAACGCCAAGGTCAATTTCGAGCGCGTCGCCGCGCTTGCGCCGACCACCATCGCCTCCCGGTCGCAGCTCGACAGCGCCAGGGCGCAGCGCGATTCCTCGCAGCAGAGCTATGAAGCGGCAAAGCAGGTATACGTCCTCGCCGTCAAGGGTCCGCGCGAGGAAGATATCGCGGCGGCCCGGGCGGCGGTGCAATCGGCCGAGGCGGCGCTCGCCTTCGCGCAGCAGCAGTTCAACGATACCAAGCTCTACGCGCCGGCCGACGGGATCGTGGAGGATCGCATCCTCGAGCCCGGCGACATGGCCTCGCCGAACACCCCCGTCTACACCATCGCCCTCACCGACCCGCTCTGGGTGCGCGCCTATGTGCCGGAGACCGAACTCGGCAGGGTGGTTCTCGGGATGCGCGCCGACATCACCACGGACAGCGCCGCCGGCCGGACCTATCGCGGCTGGATCGGCTATCTCTCGCCGACCGCCGAATTCACGCCGAAGACGGTCGAGAGCCCGGAGCTGCGCACCCGCCTCGTCTATCAGCTCCGCGTCTATGTCTGCGATCCCCGGAACGATCTGCGCCTGGGGATGCCCGCGACCATCACGCTCGACCTGTCGCAGCCGGCGCCCGCGGCGGGGTGGACCGCCGCTTCCGGATGCGGAGCCGCCGATGCCGCGCGAAAGTGAGACCGCCCCGGCGGTTCTGATCGATCGCGTGGGCAAGAGCTTCGCCGCCGGCGGCCGCGCGGTCACGGCGCTCGACGGCGTCAGCGCGCGGGTCGAGCGCGGGAGCGTCACCGGCCTCATCGGACCGGATGGCGCCGGCAAGACGACCCTGATGCGCCTGACCGCGGGCCTGCTGCGGCTCGATAGCGGCCGCATCGAGGTCCTGGGCATCGATGTCGGCAAGGAGCCGCTCGAGGTACAGGCCAGCATCGGCTACATGCCGCAGCATTTCGGGCTCTATGAAGACCTGACGGTCAAAGAGAATCTCGATCTCTACGCCGACCTTCAGGGCGTCCCCGCCGCCGACCGGCCGGCGCGCTACGCCGAACTCCTGCACATGACCGGCCTGGAGCCGTTCACGGGCCGCCTGGCGGGACGGCTTTCCGGCGGCATGAAGCAGAAGCTCGGCCTTGCCTGCACGCTGGTACGCGCGCCGACGCTGTTGCTGCTGGACGAGCCGACGGTCGGCGTCGATCCGGTGTCGCGCCGCGAGCTTTGGGCGATCATCGAGAAGCTGACCCATGCCGAGGAGATGACGGTGCTGCTCAGCACCGCCTATCTGGACGAGGCCGAGCGGTGCGGCGCGGTGCTGCTGATGCATGATGGACGGTTGATCGGCGAGGGCGCGCCCGGCGAGTTCACCGGCAAGATGGCGGGACGCAGCTTCCGAGTCGCCGCGCGTGGCATCGGCAGGCGCCGCCTCCAGGAGCGCCTTGCGCGAACGCCCGGCGTGCTCGATGCGATCATCCAGGGATCGCATGTCCGTGTCGTCACCGAGCAGACGGCGCCACCCGCGGCCGACGCGCTGGGGCCGGATGCGGCAGGGGTGGAGATCGCCGCGGTGGCGCCACGCTTCGAGGACAGCTTCGTCGCGCTGCTCAAGGCGCGTGTCGCCCCCGTTGCCGCGAGGGCGCCCGATTTGCCGCCTCAGGCACCCGCCAAACCCGCGGAAGACGTCATCGTCGTGCAGCACCTCACGCGCCGCTTCGGCGCCTTCCTGGCCGTGAACGACGTGAGCTTTGCCGTGCGCCGCGGCGAGATCTTCGGGCTGCTGGGCGCAAACGGGGCAGGGAAATCCACCACCTTCCGCATGCTGTGCGGGCTGCTGCCGGCGAGCGAGGGCACGCTGCGCGTCGCCGGCTTCGATCTCCGCCATGCCGCCGCGGTGGCGCGCGGCCATATCGGCTACATGGCGCAAAAATTCTCGCTCTACGGCGACCTGTCGGTGCGCGAGAACCTGCGCTTCTTCAGCAGCGCCTATGACCTCCACGGGCAGCGCCAGAGGGCGCGCATGGCCTGGGCCTTCGCGGAGTTCGAGCTTCAGGCCTTTGCCGAGGCGACCAGCAAGGACCTGCCGCTCGGCTACAAGCAGCGCCTCGCGCTCGCCTGCGCACTGATGCACGAGCCGGACATCATCTTCCTCGACGAGCCGACCTCCGGGGTCGATCCGCTGGCGAGGCGCGAATTCTGGCGCCGGATCAACGCCCTCGCCGAATCCGGCGTCACCGTCCTGGTGACCACCCATTTCATGGAGGAAGCTGAATACTGCGACCGTCTGGTGATCATGGCGCAAGGCATCATCCTTGCCGAAGGCACCTCGCAAAGCATCAAGGCGCGTTTCGCCAGCGCCGAGCGTCCCGAACCGACGATGGAGGACGCGTTCGTCGCCCTGATCGAGGAGAGCGTGACGAAGGCGAGGGCCGCATGACGACGGGACCGGCCGGCCTGACGCGTACCACCGAAACCCGGGAGCAGGGCGTCGCGCATGCGGCAAGAGGAGGCGCCGCCGGCCGGCTTCGCGGCCTGTTGCGCAAGGAATTCCTGCAGATCGGCCGCGACCCCTCCAGCATCGCCATTGCTTTCCTGCTGCCGGCGATACTGCTGCTGATCTTCGGCTACGGCGTGTCGCTCGATGCGCGCAACGTGCCGGTCGCACTCGTGGTCGAGGCGCCCAATGCCGACACCGCGGGCTTCACCGCGCGGTTCGCACAGTCGCCGTACTTCCGGCCGCTTCCCTTCGCCACGATCCAGCAGGCGGATCGGGCCATGAGCGCGCGCCTGGTCCAGGGAATCGTCTGGCTGCGCGCCGATTTCAGCCGGCAATTGCAGGCCGGCGGAGCGCCCATCGGCGTGATCGTGAACGGCGTCGACGCCAACGACGCGCGCATCATCGAGGGCTATGTTCAGCAGATCTGGATAGCCTGGATTGCCGCACGGGCCGAGGAGAAGGGGCTGCCCGGGCCCATGCCGATTTCGGTTCAGCTGAGGGTCTGGTTCAATCCCAGCGTCAGCAGCCGGGACTACCTGGTGCCGGGCCTGATCGCGATCATCATGACGCTGACGGGCGCGCTCCTGACGGCGATGGTGATCGCGCGGGAGTGGGAGCGCGGAACCATGGAGGCGCTGATGGTCACCCGCGTCAGCCTCCGCGAGATCCTGATCGCCAAGCTCGTCCCCTATTTCGTGCTCGGCATGGGCGGCATGGCGGGATCCGTGGCCATGGCCGTATGGCTGTTCGGCGTGCCGTTGCTGGGCTCGATCGTTGTCCTTGCCGCGTCCTCCTCCCTCTTCCTCCTCGCGGCCCTCGGCATGGGGCTGCTGATCTCCAGCTTCGCGCGCAACCAGTTCGTCGCCGGTCAGATCGCCATCATCGCCACCTTCCTGCCGGCCTTCATCCTCTCCGGCTTCCTGTTCGACATCGGCAGCATGCCGGTGCCGATCCAGTTGGTCACCCATCTCATCGCGGCGCGCTATTTCGTCGCCATCCTGCAAACCGTGTTTCTGGCCGGCGACGTGTGGCGCGTGATCCTGCCGAACATGGCGGCGCTGGCGATCATGGCCGTGGTCTTTCTCGGCGCGGCACGGCTGACCGCCCGCAAGCGGCTGGATTGACCGCCCATGTGGCGACGGATCCTGGCGCTGGTCGCAAAGGAGCTTCTCGCCGTCCTGAAGGACGCCAAGAGCCGCGTCGTCCTGATCGGGCCGCCCCTGATCCAGCTCGTCGTCTTCGGTTATGCCGCCACCTTCGACCTGAACCACGTACCGTTCAGCGTGCTCAACCACGATCGGAGCGCCGCCTCGCGCGAGCTGGTGGCGCGGTTTGCCGGGTCGCCGGCCTTCCAGCAGATGGGGGCGCTCGACAGCGAGCACGGCATCCCGGAGCTGATCGACGGGCGCGATGCGGCGCTGGTGCTGGTCATCGACCGCCGGTTCACCCGCGACCTGGCGCTGCACCGCCCGGCGCGGGTGCAGCTCGTCGTCGACGGCCGCAATTCCAACACCGCCCTCCTCATCCTCGGCTACGCCAATACCATCGTCACCGATTTCAGCCGCGACTGGATGCATGACCATGGCGGGCAGGCGCCGCCCGCGGTGCTCGACATGCGCGCCCGGTACAATCCGCCGCTCAATTCGCAATGGTTCATCGTTCCGGGGATCGTGGCACTTCTTACCCAGGTCGTGACGCTCCTGGTGGTGGCGCTTACCGTCGCCCGCGAGCGCGAAGCCGGCACCTTCGACCAGCTTCTCGTCACGCCCATGCGCCTCCTCGACATCCTTCTGGGCAAGAGCCTGCCCGGCCTACTCATCGGCGTGCTCGAGGCGACCGTGATCGTCCTGGCGGCGGTGTGGTGGTTCGGCGTGCCGCTGCGCGGCGGGCTGCTGCCCCTCTATCTCGGACTGCTCTTCTTCGTGATCTCGGTCACGGGAATCGGGCTGATGATCTCCTCGCTCGCCGTCACCCAGCAGCAGGCGCTGCTCGGCGCATTCCTGTTCATGGTGCCTTCCATCATTCTCTCCGGCTTCGCCACGCCCATCGCCAACATGCCTGCACCCATCCAGAAACTGACCCTGGTCAACCCGATGCGGTATTTTCTGGTCGTTCTGCGCAGCGTATTTCTCGAAGGCGGAACGGTGCAATCGCTGCTGCCGCAATATTGGCCGATGGCGCTGATCGCCGCGCTCAGCCTGCTGGCGGCGGGATGGCTTTTCCGCAGGCGCGTCTATTAGAGCGGCTTGCGCTCGGTGTTAATCGGCACCGGCCTTGGGCTCGGGCGCAATTCGGGCGGTGCGTTATCCGGCGCGGCCGACAAGGGAGATCCTGCGACGCCGTATACGTGGCCCTTGCCGAAGCGCTCGACGCTCCGTTGCTCGCGCGTGACCAGGGTCTCGCCGCTGCGATTGGCCATCACGCGGTGGTCGAATTGGTGTGAACGGCCCGCAGTTGCCGGCGTGACCGCGGCGACGGCGCTCGTCCTCGCGCGCGTGTTCGGCAATAGCCCCGACTTCTGGCTCAACGTGCAGCGGCGCAGCAATCTATGGGAGGCGATGAACAGCACCCGCGAGCGCGAGCGGATCGAGCGCGCCAAGCCGCTCGGTACCGCGTCGTGATGTTTGTCGCCGGGAAGGGGAAGGACGCTCCGGCGTGGAAATCGGCCGTTCCGCTCCCGGAGGCGTCGCGCG
>DAHUYF010000003.1 GCA_027315365.1 Rhodospirillales bacterium
GCGCAGCCAGCGCGCGCAGGGCACGCCATGGTGGAACTCGCAGAACCGCCGCAGAAAGCCAAGATGCTGCTCGCCCCAATCGACGATATCCTCGAAATCATCGCACGAAGCGATCGTGGCGCAGGTCACCAGCAGCAGCACTTCCTGGATCGGATAGGCAACCCGCCACGCCTCGCGGTCGTCTCCCAGATCGGAAAAATGCTTCAGAAGCAGCGCCAGCCGTGCCCGCGGCAGCGACGCGTCCATCGTCAGACCCATGATCGCACTCCCCGCCGAACCAGAGCGACCAATGAATCACAACCCCCGCGTCAACGCAAAATCACTCCACCAACCCCGTTAACCTGACTTCATCGCCGTGCAACACCGATCAGGCGAACGGGCGAAAGTGCTTCGCCAGCGCCAGCCCCTGGTTCTGGTAGTTCGATTTGATGCCGGTACCGTAAACACGATCCGGATAGCCGGCCATCCGTTCGTATCGCAGCCAGGCCACAGTCTGGCCGTGCTCAAGCATGAAGGGCACCTCATGCGAGCGCACCTCCAGCACCGCTCGGCTTCCGCCTGCCCGCCGATCCCACCCGAAGCCGGGATCGAAGAATCCGGCGTAGTGGACGCGGTATTCGCCAGAGCGGGTGTAATACGGTACCATTTCCGCGGCGAGATCCGGCGGTACACCCACCTCCTCTCTCGTCGCCAGGATGTAAAACTCGTCGGGATCAAGTATCAGCGTCGCCTCGCGGTGATAGATGATGGGCTCCCAATAGTCGCGCGGATCATAGGCGCCGACGGCATCGATATCGATCTTGTCGGTGTGTTTTTTGGCGCGGTAGCCGATGACGCTGCCGGGGCCCGCGCCTTTCAGATCGATCGTCACCGGCAGGAGATTGTCCCGGATATGCGGCCGCAGACCGCCGGCGCGCAAAAGCTGGCCGTCATCATAGAGACGGCAGAGTTCACTCGCAGCGATGATGGGATTGCCGCGTTGGAAACGCAGCTGGCTGAGCCGGGAACCTTGGCGCGCGACGATGCTGAAGGTCTGCGGCGCAACCTCGAGATAGAGCGGCCCCTCATAGCCACGCTCGATCTGGTCAAAGGCGGTCCCGTGGTCGGTGATGAGCCGCGTCAGCACGTCAAGACGGCCGGTTGAGCTTTTGGGATTGGCGAAGCCGGTGACACCGCCCGCAAGCCTTACGCTCTCCAGCAACGGCACGACATAAACACAACTGCGCTCGAGCACCGCGCCTTCAGCGAGGTCAAGCGGGTAGCCTCCCATCTCCTTGACTTTGTCGATGACGGCAGCGCCGGGGCCCGGCAGAAAACTGGCCCGCACCCGATAGGCGTGGTGACCCAGGCGCAGATCCATGCTCGCCGGTTGAATTTGCACCGGCTCGATCTCGGGCGCGGCGACGATCTCGCGTGCCCGGATCATCGCGGTGATCGCCTGATAGGGCAGCACGCCGGTCCCCGTCCGATGAGCGAGGCCGGTCGGCGCTGTTTCCGAAGCGGCGTGGGTTGCTGTCGCGGCGCTGCCGCTGTCCGTCATGGGGCCATTGCCTATCTTGATGCCAAGCGGATGGTGCAACGGATTGGCCGAGCAAGCAAATATTTACCGTTCAGATTTTCCCCCTGCTTCCGTCCTTCTTTCCACCTCTCGCAAACCATTGGCAAAAATAGAGATTCCGCCTTATCCCCAACTTCCACAGAGGGCAGCACAGACACGATGTGGGTAGATTTGGCGGCATAGCCGCGGGGAATGGCGGGGCCACGGTCTCAGTCACCGGAAATCTCGGCTTTCGACGCGGAGTTCGGCGGGCGTGCTGAGGCCGGGATCGGCAAGGCGGCGCAGCAGCGGCGAGAGATCGACGAGGCGGTCGGCGACGACGTGGATCACCCGGCCTTCGCGCTGCACGCGGCCGAGGATCTCGACCAGCCGCGCACCCATGACGATCGGACGGAAGCGCTCGAAAACCTTGCGCCAGACAACGATGTTGGCGACGCCGGTCTCGTCCTCGAGCGTCATAAAAATCACGCCCTTGGCGCTGCCGGGCTGCTGGCGCACCAGCACCAGGCCGGCCACGCTGACCAGCTTTGCCGCCGGCATCGCGAGCAGCTGGGCATTCGGCAAAATGCGGCGTGCAGCGAGGTCATGGCGCAGCAGCGCCAGCGGATGACGCTTCAGCGACAGACCGGTGGCGCGGTAATCCTCGATCACATGCTCGCCCAGGCCCATCGCCGGCAACGCCGCCGGCGGCTCCGGGAAGGTGCCAGCCAGCGGCGCCAGCAGCGGCAGGGCCTCTGGTGCATCGCCGGCATCAAGCCCCTTTACCGCCCAGAGCGCCTGGCGCCGATCGAGCCCCATCGAGCGGAAGGCATCGGCGGCGGCAAGCTTCTCCAGCACTCCGCGGCTCAAGCCGGTGCGGTGCTGCAGTTCGGCCGGCCAGCGGAAGGGCGGCCCGCGCCGAGCCACGAGCTTCTCCTCGATTCCCTTTTTGGGTAAGCCACTCACTTGGCGGAATCCCAGGCGAAGCGCGCGATCTTTGCCGCCCGCACCGGGCTCGAGCGTGCAGTCCCAGACGCTGTGATTGACATCGACCGGGCGCAGCTCGACGCCATGGTCGCGCGCATCCCGCACGATCTGCGCCGGTGCGTAGAAGCCCATGGGCTGGCTGTTGAGCAGGGCGCAAGCGAAAACATCGGGATGGCAGCATTTGAGCCAAGCCGAAACATAGACCAGGAGCGCGAAGCTCGCCGCATGCGACAGCGGAAAGCCGTAGTCGCTAAAGCCCTTGATCTGGTCGAAGCAGCGTACGGCGAAATCACGTTCATAATGGTTGGCGACCATGCCGTCGATGAACTTCTTCTCGAAGCGACGGATGTCGCCGTTGTGACGGAAGGTCGCCATGGCACGGCGCAGGCCATCGGCCTCGCCGGCGGTGAAGCCGGCGCCGATCATGGCAATCTTCATCGCCTGCTCCTGGAAGAGCGGCACGCCGCAAGTGTGCTTCAATACCTCCTCGAGCCCCGGAGGAGAGACGGCCTGCTCCTGCCCGGTACGGCGGCGGAGATAGGGATGCACCATGTTGCCCTGGATCGGCCCCGGTCGGACGATCGCCACCTCGATGACGAGATCGAAGAACTCGCGCGGCTTGAGCCGCGGCAGCATGCTCATCTGCGCACGGCTCTCGACCTGGAAGACGCCGATCGTATCGGCACGACAAAGCATCTCGTAAACCTCGGGGCGGTCTTGCGGCACATTGTCGATGGTGTAGCGCCCGCCCTCCTGCTGCTCGAGCAAATCGAAGGCGCGGCGGATGCAGCTCAGCATGCCGAGACCGAGGACATCGACCTTGAGAAGGCCAAGCGCGTTGAGATCGTCCTTGTCCCATTCGATGACTGTGCGGTCCTCCATCGCCGCATTCTCGATCGGCACCAGTTCGTCGAGCCGCCCGCGGGTGATGACGAGGCCGCCGACATGTTGCGAGAGGTGGCGCGGGAAGCCCAGCAGCTCCCGCGCCACCTCGAGTGCCAGGCGCAAGGTCGGGTCTGTGGGGTCAAGCCCTACCTCGCGCACCTGCGCCTCGGCGAGGACATCGCCGCTCCAGCCCCAGACGGTCCCGGCGAGCGCCGCGGTAACATCTTCCGAAAGCCCCAGCGCCTTCCCTACCTCGCGGATGGCGCCGCGCGAGCGGTAGGAATTCACCACCGCCGTCATGCCGGCGCGCTCGCGGCCGTATTTTCGATAGATGTACTGGATCACCTCCTCGCGCCGCTCGTGCTCGAAATCGACATCGATGTCGGGCGGCTCTTTGCGTTCGCTGCTGACGAAACGCTCGAACAAGAGATCGATCTGGTCGGGCTTGACGTCTGTGATGCGGAGGCAATAGCACACCGTCGAATTCGCGGCCGAGCCCCGGCCCTGGCACAGGATGCCCTCCTTCCGAGCGAAGCCCATGATGTCCTGGACGGTCAGGAAATAGGCTGCAAAGCCGAACTCACCGATGAGCCGGAGTTCATGCGCGATTTGCCGCTGGATCTTCTCGGGCACGCCTTGGGGATAACGCGAGGCCGCGCCCTCGCGCGCCAGGCGCTCGAGCTTCACCTGCGCTGGCATGCCATCATCGCCGGTCTCATCGGGATATTCGTAGCGCAGATCGTCAAGATTGAAGCAACAACGCTCGACGATCTCCAGCGTGCGTGCGACCGCCGCGGGATGATCGCGGAAGAGCCGCACCATTTCCTGCGGCGGCTTCAGGTGGCGCTCGGCATGGGCCTCGAGGCGGAAACCCGCCTCGACCACGGTGCAGCCTTCGCGAATGCAGGTGAGGACATCCTGCAGCCTGCGTCGATGCGGCGTGTGATAGAGCACGTCATTGGTGGCAATCAGCGGCACCCTTGCCCGCTCGGCAAACGTTGCGAGACGGTGGAGACGCTTGGCGTCATCGCCGCGGAAAAGGTGGTGCACGGCGAGATAGACGGCACCCTGGAAATCGTCGGCGAAGCGGGCGAGGAAATCGGCAAAGCCGGCGCCGGGCCGTTCGGGCGGCAGCGCGATCAGCACCTGCCCGCCACCGTGCTCGACCACATCGGCATAGACAAGCCGGCACTCGCCTTTCTCCGCACGCCGCTTGCCCAGGGTCAGAAGACGAGAAAGCCGGCCATAGGCGGCGCGATCGGTCGGAAAGCACAGCAGGCTCGGCGCGTCCGTGAGATCGAGTCGACTACCGACGACCAGACGGAAGCCAAGTTCCTTGGCAGCGCTGTGGGCGCGGACGACGCCGGCCAATGTGTTGCGGTCGGTGATGGCGACGGCGCTCTGACCCAGCTCCTGTGCGCGCAGCACCAACTCCGCCGGTTGCGAGGCGCCGCGCAGGAAGGAAAAATTGCTGGTGACCTGCAGTTCGGCATAGCCGGTCATGGCATCACGCAAAGAGCCCATGCAGGAACCAGCGCGGCTCCGCCGTCGGCAGGAAGAGGCCGTCGCGATAGAGCCAGAAGCGCCGTCCGGCTTCATCCTCGACGCGATAATAATCGCGCAGTACACCCGCCTCCCTGCCACCAAACCACCATTCGCCGCAGAGGCGCTCCGGTCCGTCGGCACGGCGAACGCGGTGCGGCAGGCGGCGCCAGCGGAACAGGATCGGCGGATCGTCCGGCATCAGCGCCACTGCCTGTACCGGCTCCGGATGCGACAAAAGGCGGATCGGCCGTGGCGGATCGACCCGCCAGGTATTTTGCGACGGTGCAAAAGCCGGGACAAACCGCTGCGCACGTTCCGGCACATGACTCTGGTGCGGTTCGAGACGCCCAACCGACGGCAGCCCCAGACGATTGGCCAAGCGATCGACAAGGGCGGCGAGTTCCGCCGCATCGCCGATGTCGCGATCCCTGTCCTCCGCGGCCAGCAGAGCGCGCGCAACCTGCCGCGCCACGGCCTTGTCGCCGGGGAACGGCACGATCTTGCCGCGAGCGGTTGCAGGCTGAACCCGAGCGGGCGCAGCCAAACGAAGCTGCACCGCCGCCAGCCTCTGCACCGACATCGCCGCCAGCACCATATCCTCGATGCCGAGACCGGGATCGATCATGGCGAGCCGTTCGGCGAAAAGCCGGAAGAGATGGCTGGGATCGCGTGTCGGCCGTGCCGTGCCGACCGTCACTTGCGCCGCTACACCATCGACGCGATGGCAGATCAATACCAGCCGGCGCGCGCCGAGCATATCCTCGCCGAGTACGACACAGAGCCTTTCCAGCAATCTCTGAAGCGCGTCGGCGAGCGCCTCGGGCGTGCCGATCGGCTCGGCAAAGCGGCGCTGCATCCAGCGCGCCGGCACCGGCGGCAGCGGCGAAAGCGGCTCTGCCGCCACGCCCAGCGCCTGGTCGAGGCGCGCCGCCAGCCCCTCGCCGAACCGTGCGGCGAGCGCGGCACGCGGCAAGGCGTAGAGGTCGCCGACGCGGCGTAACCCGAGCCGCTCGAGTTCGATCGCCAGTACGGGATCGAGCCGTAGCGCCGCGACCGGGAGAGCGGCAATCGTCGACCGCGCCGCTTCCGGCGGTACCACCGCGCTTTCGGCGCCGCCGCAGCGAGCAACGGCCCAGGCGGCACCCACTGTATCGGCGATGGCGGCACGGCCGGCAATATCCTGCCGCCGAAGCCGCTCGATCAGCTCGCCCGCGAGATTTGCTTCGCCGCCGCGCAAATGGGCACAGCCGGTGAGATCGAGCAGGATTGCATCGGAGCCGTGCGGCACAGTCCAGGGGCTGTAACGCTGGCACCAATGAGCGAGCCGCTGGAGCGCCGCGGCATCGCCGGCGGGATCGGCCTCGTCGATGGCGAGCGCAGGATGACGCGCGCGTGCATCGCCGAGCGACCGGCCCGGCACGATCCCGAGCGCCTCGGCGGCGGCATTCGCCGCCGCAACAAGATGCCGGTTGCCGGCCGGGAGGGTGAGAGCAAAGGGCCTATCCGACGCGGTAAGTTGGCTGCCACGCCGGCGGTCGATCGACCAGCGCGGCAGCCAAAGACACATGACCCGTCGCATCGCACGCCTCCACCATCCAGGATGTCGGCACGTCGCCGCCGCGGCAGCGCCAGAGCTCGACCTGCCAGCGCGCCCGGCCGATCCCGGGCTCGCCGTCAGCGACATCGCCGGGCAGCGCCTTGACCCGCCAGCGGGTCTGCGCCGCGTTGGGTGCCAGACGCTGAGCGGCGGCCCGCCCCCCGTCGCGCCAACGCCGCAGCGCAAAACCAGTGACACCGGAAGCCTCCGCGGCCAGCAGCAGCCGACGGCTTGCCGGCAAGGAAAGCACGTCCAACTCGCCGATCACGGCGGCCAGCGCCGAGGTTCTCAATCCCTCCTCCATCGCCCACAGCACCTCTCGCTGGTGTCGCGCCTGGGCCATGACCAATCGCCGGGTATCGAGACCAAGGGCGACCAATCCCGGCCCGTAGAGATCGCTTTCGGCCAGGCACCACAGCACCGGCAGCGCCGGCTTGAGCCGCGCCAGTATGCCGCCCAGGAAGGCGGCCGCTACGGCGCCGTCTTCCTCCTCCGGCCCGGTTCCTGCCACCTCATGCAGTGTCCCCAAAGCTAAACCTTTGCCAGGCAGAACCCGATCGATCGCAGGCAGGGCGAAAGGCAGGACCGCCCAGTCCTGTCTCCCCGTCCTTTCCAACGCCTCGAGGCGACGGCGCAGCGCCGCGAGACGACCGCTCCGCTCGGCCACGGGCATAGAGGGCATCCCTTATTTGTTCCTATTTTGTTCTATCGCCGCCGAAGAGTCAAACACTCGCTTGGCGTAGAACGGCACGCAAGCCCACAACCAGCGCACATGTCGGAAACCGAGGAAGCCAGCCATCGACCTGATCAACGGCCGCCGAAGCCGGGCACCTCCTTCTTCAGGAAACTCTGATATCCCCGGTGGAAGTCATCGGTATCGAAGGTCTCATAAGGCTCGTCGAACTCCTTGGCATCGAGCGGACGCGGATCCTCAAGGCGGCGGGCGAATTTCTTGTGCCAGCGATTGACCAGCGGCGCCCCGGCAGCAATGCGCCGCGCCGCGGCATAGGCTTCCTCCACCACCTGCGCATCCGGCACGACGCGGCTGACGAGGCCCTTCTCCTTCGCCTCCGCGGCGCCGAAAATGCGGCCTTCGAGCAGGATCTCGAGCGCGGTCTGGCGTCCGACCAGCTTGATCAGCGCCGCGATCTCGGGATAGCCCATGGTGACGCCGATACGGTTGATCGGAACGCCGAAGCGGCTACCCTCGCCGCAGACGCGAATGTCACACAGCATCGCCACTTCGAGCCCACCGCCGACGCAGATGCCTTGGATCAGCGCCACGGTGGGATGACGTGACTCGGCGACGCCTCGCATGGTCCCGTGCATGAGGCGACCATATGCGCGCGCTTGGCCGAAATTCGAGCGCAGCGCCGCAAATTCCGCGATGTCAGCCCCCGGCGCGAATGCCTTGTCACCGGCGCCGCGCAACACGATGCAACGGACATCGTCCTGCGCCTCCAGCGAGGCAAAAGCGTCTCGCACTCCCTCCCACATCGTCCAGGTCAACGCATTGAGCCGGTCCGGCCGGTTGAGCGTGACAGTGACGATGTCGCCATCGCGCTCGATCAGGACTTCATCCGCCATCCTCGCCTCCTCGCTGTCGCCAGCCTAGCACATTGCCCCACGGACGATTTGGCCCTAAACATGCCTCGCCTGCCGCATGACCGAGGAGCCGATGGCGACGACCCCAGCGGATGATGCCGCCGAGATCACCTCCCGCATTCTGCTGGAGACGAAGTCGGTCCTGTTCAGCCCGGACAAACCCTTCACCTTTACCTCCGGCCGCGTCAGCCCGGTCTACGTCGATTGCCGCCGTCTCATCTCCTTTCCACGCGCCCGCCGGCGGTTGATGGATCTCGGCGCCGATGCGATCGAGCGGGCGGTGGGCCATGAATCGCTCGATGCGGTGGCAGGCGGCGAAACCGCGGGAATCCCGTTTGCCGCCTGGATCGCCGAGCGCTTGGCCCTGCCCATGCTCTACGTCCGAAAGAAGCCCAAGGGCTTCGGCCGCAACGCGCAGATCGAAGGCGAAATGAGCGAGGGAGCACGTGTCGTCCTGGTCGAGGATCTCGCCAGCGAGGGCAGTTCGAAGCTGAACTTCGTCCGCGCCATCCGCGAGGCCGGCGGCGCCATAACCCATAGCTTTGTCATCTTCAATTACGGCATCTTCCCGCAAAGCATGGCGAGCCTCGAGGCTGCAGGGGTAAGCCTTCTTTGGCTCGCCACATGGTGGGACGCATTGCGCGTGGCGCAGGGACTCGGCTACTTCACGCCCGAGCAGTTCGCCGCGGTCAAGGCCTTTCTCGAGGATCCCGACGCCTGGTCGGCATCGCGCGGCGGCAGCCGTAGCGGCTCGGCCTCCTGACGCGCGACGGCCAAGGTCGTGGATCACGGTTCTTTCGGCGGGATAGCACACTACATCGAGCATTACGGCTATCTCGCCGTCGCGCTCGGCATCCTGCTCGAGGATTTCGGCCTGCCGACGCCGGGCGAGACGCTGCTCATCACCGGGGCGATCAGCGCCTCGACCGGCGCGATCAACATCTACGTATTGCTGCTGCTCGCCTGGACCGGCGCCGTTATCGGCGACAATATCGGCTATGCCATCGGCCATTTTGGCGGCCACCACCTGATGACGCGCTACGGCGGACGCATCGGCATTACGAACGATCGCCTGAAACAGGTAGAGGCGTTCTTCGAACGCTATGGGGGATGGGTCATCGTATTCGCCCGCTTCGTCATCATTCTCCGCCAACTCAACGGCATCGTCGCGGGAACGCTCGGTATGCACTGGCTGCATTTTCTCGCGCTGAATGCGCTTGGCGCGGCGCTGTGGGTAGGATTCTGGGGCATCCTCGCTTATTGGCTGGGCAAAGGGGTACAGGTCTACGCGCACGAATTTCATCAGGCGACGCCGCTGCTGAGCGCGCTCGCATTGGTATTTTTCGCAGCAGGCGCAGGATATCTGTGGTGGCGCTTCGTGTATAAGGCACGCGGCTAGCGGCAATCATACACGGCGACCGCGGCATCGCTGCCTTCGGGTTTGGTCGATTTCAGTACCGCGCCGCGCCCCAAATTGGCGCAATAGAGCATTGCTTGGTGCGTTGCCTCGTCCTGGCGGCCGACGGGAAATTCGAAGGTGACACCCGTGGCATCGGCCCGCGTCGCCCGAACCGCCGATATCGTGCCGCAGCCGGCGACGAGAAATAGTGCCAGCACGGCAGCTGCTTTGAGCATCAGAGATAGCGGCCCTTGTCGACTCCGCACGCGACCTGTGCGGGCGCGGGCGGCCGCTTGCCGCGATGGACGTCCTCGTCGTGCGCGGCTTCCTCGGTGCGGGCGGAATCGCCGCTCGTCGGTTGCCTCGACTGGATCTGGGCCGCGAGAGATGATGAGGGCCGTGCACCCCGACACGCAAGCGCTGCAACGGCAGGAAGGCATTTCCAGGCGAAATGCCGGAACGGCGGTACATGAATACCCTTTCGCCGCAGCCGCCGCTTAGACAGCAACCGACAGAGATTGGCGGAATTCGCATTCTCTGCTACCCCTGCGGCAAAGAACCGGGGCCGAGGGGCAATTCGATGCGCATCGCAATCATTGGTCAGCAGGCGTTCGGCAAAGCCGCACTCGAGGCCTTCCTCGCGCGCGGCGACACCGTCGCAGGCGTATTCGTGGCGCCCGAACGGGCCGGGACAAAACCCGATCCGCTCGCGGCCGCCGCACGCGACCAGAAGCTGCCGATCTTTCCGACAGCAAGCTACGGCGCCCCCGAAACCATCGACATCCTGCGCAGGCTCGATGTCGACCTGGGTATCATGGCCTACGTGCTGCAATTCGTCCCTCAGACCTTCTGTCAGGTGCCGCGCCACGGCATGATTCAATTCCACCCCTCGCTGCTCCCGCTGCACCGCGGGCCCTCCTCGATGAATTGGCCGGTGATGCTCGGCAAATCACGCACCGGCCTCTCGATCTTCCGTCCGGTCGACGGACTTGATGAAGGCCCAGTGATCTTACAAAAGGAAGTTGCGATCAATCCGGACGACACGGTAGCGAACCTCTATTTCGAAAAAATATTTCCGCTGGGGATCGCAGCACTACTCGAGGCCGCCGATCTCGTCGTCTCCGGCGCGGCAGAAGAGCACAGCCAGGGCGACGGCCAAGCCAGCTATGAGGGTTGGGTACGCGAGGCGGAAGCGCGGATCAATTGGGCAAGCCACGTGGACATCGTCTATAACCTCATCCGCGGCTGCAATCCGGCGCCGGGCGCCTGGACCACGGAAGGCGGGCGAAAGATCTACTTGTTCGAGAGCCGAAAGATCGTCGCCCGCAGCTTTGCCGAGGTGAAGGGGTTGGCGCCCGGCCAGATTGTCACGGCAGGCACCGAAAGCTTTACGGTGCATGCTCAGGGCGGGTTCATCGAAGTGCTTCGCTGCCGCCTCGATGATGGCAAAAAGATTCCCGCCACTGACGCTGGGCTGGCTCCCGGCATGATGCTCGGCACCTAGAAAACCGCACGCGCCCTCGTCCGCCTGCCGAGGCGGTGCCGCCGCCCTCACCCGGCCAACGCCTCCGGATGCCATAGCAGAAGCCGGCGGCGGATCAGTTCCATCGCCTTCACCAAAACCGCGCCAACGATGGCGATGGCGAGGATGCCGGAAAAGACGCCAGGCGAGTCGGCAAAACGCATTTCCGTCATGATCGAACCGCCGAGACCCTCGCCGCCCATCGCCATTTCGCTGATGATCTCGACGATCAGCGAGATCGGCATCGCCACCTGCAAGCCGGTGAAAATCTGCGGCATCGAAGCCGGCAGGGCGATTTCCCACAGCAACTGGCGCCGCCCCGCGCCGAGACTGAGAGCCGACCAGAGCAGGACGCCTTCAACGCCATCGGCCGCGGCCCAAGACGCGACGATTACCGGAAAGATCGCGGAAAAAGTGACCATGAGGATTTTGGACGCATCGAAAACGCCGAACCACAGAATGAAAACTGGCAAGTAAGCGATTTTTGGCATCGGCAGGCCGATCGATACCAGCGGATCGAAGAACCAGCGCATGACCGAAATCCGCGCAATCAAGATGCCGATGGCGACGCCAAAGACCGCGGCCAACGCGAACCCGGCAAAGGCGCGATATAGCGTAAGCGCCACGGCAAGAATCATGTCGCCGGAAACCACATCATGATACAGCCGCACCGAAACCGTGGAAAACGACGGCAGCAGAAAAGCGGAGACGACATGCGCTTCTGCAAAGACCTGCCATAGGATCAACACGGCCAGGATCGAGACCCAGCGGAGCGCGGCCTGCCCGAGCGCGGTCACCCGCGCCATCGCAATGCCCAACCCATCACGAGGAGATAGAGCCGGTCGGCGAAGAAGCCGACCGCCGAGACCGTCAGAACGCCGGCGAACATCGCATCATAGGCTCCGGCCTCACCGAAGGAGGAAATGAGGTAGCCCATGCCCCGTTGGCTGATGAGCAGTTCGGCCGCCACCAGCAGAATGAAGGAGAGCGCCAGGGCATTGCGAATGCCGGCCAGAATCTCCGGCATGGCCGCCGGCACGACGACCTCCCGGAGCACCTCGAGGGATGTGGCGCCAGCGGCGCGGGCCGACCAGATGAGCACCTGCTCGACACCGCGCGCGCCGTTGAAAGCGCCGATCACCACAGGCAAGAGGCAGCCGAGGAAAACGGCGGCGATCTTGGAAGCGGCGCCCAACCCGAACCAGAGGATCATTACCGGAATGAGCGCCGAGCGCGGCAGCGGGTAGAGTATGCGAACAAGCGGGTTCACCAGCACCTCCACCGGCCAGTACCACGCCATCAGCACGCCGAGCGCCACGCCCACAACAATCGCCAGAACCAGCCCTGCCGTCAGATTCTGTAAGGAAGATAAGCCATTGACGGCGAGATCACCGTCCCGAAGCAGCCCTATCCAGGCGCGCAGAACGGCGCTGAGCGGCGGCAGGGTATCGGGATCGACAAGGCCCAGGCGCGGTACCGCCTCCCAGGCAATCGCCAGCAGCAGCAGCGGCGAATACCGCACGACCGCACTCCTCATCAGTCGCGCCTCGTCTGTGCCAGAATCGCTTCGCCGCGAACCAAGTCCCACAGATGCTCGACCTTGTCCGCAAAGGCGCGGGTGCCGGTAAGCGCGGGGCCTTTTTCGCCGGCGAAGCCGGTATCAACGATCTCCTTGATGCGGCCCGGCCGCGCCGACATCACGGCAACGCGATCCGCGAGATAGACCGCCTCGCGCACATCATGGGTGACGAACACCACCGTCTTGGGCGTGCGGCGAATGATCGCCAGCAACTCTTCATGCATGAGCGCACGGGTCTGGGCATCGAGGGCGCCAAACGGCTCATCCATCAGCAGGATGGCAGGATCGACGGCGAGCGTACGGGCAATGGCAACTCGCTGCTTCATCCCCCCCGAAAGCTGAGCAGGGTAGCTATTGTCGAACCCTCCGAGATGCACGAGTTCGATAAGCTCGCGCGCGCGCCTCTCGCGCTCGGCGCGCGGCAGTCGCTGTTTTTCCAGCCCATAGAGAATATTCTGCCGCACCGTCTTCCATGGATAGAGCGCAAAATTTTGGAAGACGATACCGCGGTCCGGGCCAGGGCCCGTGACCGGCTTGCCCGCTACGGTGACCGCGCCCGCTTCGACGGGCAGGAAGCCGCCAAGCAGATACAGCAGTGTGCTTTTGCCGCAGCCGCTTGGCCCGAGCAAAGCCAAAAATTCGCGCTCGCGCACGTCCAGCGACACGCGCTCCAAAGCCAAGGTCGGCGCGCTGCGCGGGGGGCGATAGGTATGGCTCACCTCATGGAATGAGATTCCGGTCATCATGCCGCTCGCATGCTCGATTCAGTGCCGTCGCCGCGCCATCGCCGCCTCGACAAGCGAGAGATCGGCGTACTTGCGGACGTCAATCGAGAGCGCGAGCAGTCCCAATTCCCGCTGCACATCAAGATTGCTCTGCAAGGCCCTGAGATTGGGAATGACGTCCGGGTTGCGGTAGTAGTCGCGCTTGGTGAAGACCCAGTCGTCATAGGCGGCCGCCGGCTGCCGGGTGGCGGCGGCAATGGTCTTGAGCGCCTCGGCCCGGTTGGCCGGATCGTAATACCACCGCATCGCACGCTGCCAGTCTTCGAAAAAATCAACGAGGACGCCGCGATGCGCATTGATGAAGCTCTCGCGCGCCGCCATCAGCGTCGTCTGGGTCTCACCCATCGCATCCTTCATGGTGAACAGCGTACGTAGTTTTCCGGTTTTTTTGGCAGCCAACGCGAACGGCATGACCATTCCGGCCAAGTCGACCTTCTTCTCCTGGAGCGCCGCCGCCATGTTCGGAAACTGCACCTCGACGATCTGGTAGTCGCGCCTATCCAACAGACCGTGATCCCTGAGGATCTTGCGCAGCGCCATATCGACAGCGCCGCCAATGCCATTGGTGGCGAGCACCTTGCCTTTGAGATCTTCGATGCTGTGAATCGGGCTGTCGGCGCGGACGAGGTATTCATTGGCGTAGTAGTCGTCGATACCGTCCTGATAAAGGTCGCCGATGGCTCGGAGGTCGTCCATATGCGCATTCTGGATGGCGAGGCCAAAGGAAGAGAAAGCCAACGCGGCGATGTCGAGTTCTCCTGCCGCCAGCGCCGTGATCTGCGGAGCGCTTCCGCGGAAATGGACGAGCCGAACAGTATAGGACTTGCCATAGTGCGGTAAAAGGTCGGGTTCGGCGAAGAGGATCGCGGTGAGCTGGCCAGGCACCACCGCCCATCCGAGGCGGATATCAAGCGGCTCCGCCGCCCGAACAGCCGACCCCGCCATGAGCAGCAAGACCAATGCCGCCGCCTGCCATGCCGCTCGCCTCATCGCCCGGCCTGCCTCCGCCACCCGGCCACCTTATCGGACGATCACTAGCGACGACCGAGGGTGGCATCTCCCGGCATATCCGCATGCGGAGCAGTGGATGTCAACGGGCAGCCCCCTTCGGTCGCCCGCGCACGTTTCCAAGGCTGGACAGGCGTGTCGAGGGACAGGCAGGATCACGAGCCATCCTGAGGAGGCTTTCGTGCGTGAATTCGATCTAGGCCGCGCCGTACCGCGGACCGAGGATTTTCCCTTGTTGCGCGGCCGTGGCCGGTACACCGACGATATCGCCCTGCCGCGGCAGGCCCACCTCTATGTCCTGCGGTCGCCGCATGCTTCCGCGCGCATGCGCGCCATCGATCTGGGAGCCGCCACCGCAGCACCCGGAGTGGTGGCGATCCTGACCGGAAAGGACGCTGAAAGGGACGGGCTCGGCACGTTCTCTTCCGCGGTCCAGCGCAAGCGACCCGACGGAACCGCCAATTTCGTCCCGCCTTACCGCGTCCTGGCGCTGGATCGCGTGCGTCATGTTGGGGAACCGGTGGCCGCCGTCATTGCCGAGACCCTTTCCGCCGCGAAGGATGCGGCCGAACTCCTCGATGTCGACTGGGAGATCCTGCCCTCCGTCACCGATACGGCCGCAGCTTCCCTGCCTGGCACCGCCGCCGTGTGGGACGATGTCCCGGACAACATATGCTTTATCCATCGGGTCGGCGACAAGGCGGCGGTCGACGCCGCTTTCGCGCGCGCACGCCATGTCGTCGCGCAGCGCTTTCGCATCAGCCGAGTCGCGGCAAATCCGATGGAGGGACGTACCGCGCTCGGCGTCTACGACGAACGCGACGGGCGCTACACGCTCTATGCCGGACTTCAAGGCGTGCACCGCACGCGTGTCGAACTCGCAAGCAGCATCTTCAGACTCCCGACCAGCCGCTTTCGCGTGGTTTCGCCCGATGTCGGCGGCGGCTTCGGCATGAAGGGCAGCGCGTTTCCGGAGCTGGCGCTCGTGCTATGGGCGGCGCGCCGGATCGGCCGGCCGGTCAAATGGACGGCCGAGCGGAGCGAAAGTTTCATCGCCGATCACCACGCCCGTGACAACGTCTCCGACGTGGCGCTGGCGTTGGACGAGCACGGCATGTTCCTGGCGCTGCGCGTCGAAACGGTCGCCAATCTCGGCGCCTTTCTCGCCACCATGGGCGTGCATGTGGCGACCAACAATCTTGGCGGTCTCGCGGGCACCTACACTACGCCCTACCTCCACGCGACCGTAACCGGAGTGTTCTCCAACACCAGCGCCACCTGTCCCTATCGCGGGGCCGGAAGGCCCGAAGCATCCTATTGCATCGAACGCATCATAGACATTGCCGCGCGCGACATCGGTTTCGACCCGGTCGAGCTACGCCGGCGCAACATGATCCCGGCCGAGGCCATGCCCTACAAGACCGGCCTGGTCTTCACCTACGACAGCGGCGAGTTCGAGAAGACGCTCGACATGGCGCTCGAGCTGGCGGACTGGACAGGCGTCGCCGCACGACGCGCCGAGGCGAGAAGACGCGGCAAGCTCTACGGCGCCGGGCTCGCCAGCGTCATCGAAATCGCCGGCGGCCCCGCGGATTTCCCCCTCGAGGAAGCGATCGAGATCCGCTTCGATCCCACCGGTCACGCCACAGTACTTGCGGGAACGCACTCGCATGGACAGGGCCACGAAACCATGTACCGACAGTTCGCCGGGCACCTGCTGGGCTTGGCGCCGGAGCGCGTGCGTATACTTTACGGCGACACCGATGCGGTCTTTCACGGCCGCGGCACTTTCGGCTCGCGGTCGGCCAGCGTGGGCGGCGCGGCCTTTGTCGTCGCCGCACGAAAGATCATCGACAAAGGCAAGATCATCGCCGGGCATCTGCTCGAAGCCTCTGCGCTCGACATCGAGTTTGCGGACGGACGCTTCAGTGTCGCCGGCACGGACCGGACCGTCGATCTGGCGGAGGTGGCGGTGGCCTCCTTCATCCCGCAGCGCGTGCCGCGCGGTTTGGAGTTGGGCCTCGACGCCCGGGCTGTGGTGACACCCCCGGGGCCCACCTTCCCGAATGGCTGCCATGTGTGCGAGGTCGAAATCGACCCCGAGACCGGGGTAGTGAAGATCGTGCGCTATACCGTAGTCGACGACGTCGGGCGCGTGGTCAATCCGCTGCTCCTCAAGGGCCAAATCCATGGCGGCATCGCCCAGGGTGCCGGGCAGGCGCTCTGCGAGGCGCTGATCTACGACCACGCCAGCGGGCAGCTGCTCACGGGGTCGTTCATGGACTATTGCATGCCGCGCGCCGACGATCTGCCCTCCTTCGCCGTTGGCAGCAACGAGGTTCCGGCCAAGACCAATCCCTTAGGCATCAAGGGCGCCGGCGAGGCCGGCACCGTCGGCGCGCTGCCCGCGGTGCTGAACGCCGTCAACGACGCTCTCGGGCCGCTGGGCATTCGCCATTTTGACATGCCGGCAACGCCGGAGCGCCTGTGGCGGGCGATACGCGACGCCGAGGCAAAAAAAATGCCCCTCTCCCAATAGGCAGAGGGGAAGAGACAGGTTGACGGCATACCCCCGCCAGCCTCCGGCACCGTAGTCGTTCCGCGATCAGCTGCAATATTGTACGCTGGTTCGGTATCGCTTCAGGAGAACACCCCTTGACCGATGTCATTGAACTCACCGTCAACGGCAGGACGCATCAACTCGACATCGCCCCGGATACGCCGCTGCTCTATGTTCTCCGCAATGATCTCGAGCTCAATGGTGCCAAGTTTGGCTGCGGCCTCGCGCAATGCGGGGCCTGCACCGTTCTGGTGGACGGAAAGCCGGTACGCTCCTGCGCCTATCCTGTGGACGCGGTCCAGGGCAGAGCGGTCACCACGATCGAAGGGCTCGGCACCATCGAAAATCCGCATCCCGTGCAAAAGGCATTCATCGAAGAACAAGCTGCGCAGTGCGGCTATTGCATCAATGGTATGGTGATGACCGCCGCTGCCTTGCTCAAGCGCAACCCACACCCGGACGATATCGCCATCCGCCAAGCGCTCGCCGGCAATCTCTGTCGCTGCGGCACGCATGCCCGCATCCTGCGAGCAGTCGGCCGCGCGGCGAGGGAGATGGCACGATGATCACGCTCCCGCTTACTCGTCGACGCTTCGGCCAAGCCTTGGGCGCTCTGACCGTCGCTTTTTCGCTTACCCCCCCGGTTTGCGCCGCTACGGGCGCGGGGTTGCCGGGCAGTCTCGCCGGCAACCGGATGCTCGATGCCTGGCTCCGCATCAATTCCGACGGTACCGTCACCGTCTGCACCGGCAAGGTCGAACTCGGCCAGGGCATTCTCACAGCACTGGAGCAGATCGCCGCTGACGAGTTGGACATAGCGCCCGAGCGCATCAAGCTGATCTCGGGAGATACCGCGCAAACGCCCGACGAGGGCTTTACCTCGGGCAGCCAGTCTATCGAATACGGCGGCACCGCGCTTCGTTATGCCTGTGCCGAGGCACGGGACATTCTGCTCAAGCTGGCTGCGAAGAAACTCGGCACCGCTTACGACAAGCTTACCATTGCAGACGGGACGATCACGGCTGCAGACGGGACGATCACGGCGCAAGGCGGCCAGAAGACCACCTACTGGAAGCTTGCCGCCGAGGTCGATCTGCATCGTGAAGCGAGCGCAGGAGTGCCACCTAAACCACCGGAGCAGCATCGGTTGGTCGGCAAAAGCAGGCCGCGGATCGACATCCCGGCCAAAGTTACCGGCGGTGCCGCCTATGTTCAGGACATCAGACTGCCCGGCATGCTCTTCGGGCGAATTTCGCGGCCGCCAAGCTACCGAGCGGAGCTCGTCTCCTTCGACGAGGAGCGCGTACGCAAGCTTCCCGGGATCGCCGCGGTCGTGCGTGACGGCCGCTTCCTCGGCGTCGTCGCGCAGCGCGAAGAGCAAGCCATCGCCGGGCGCGACGAAATCTCCCGCGCCGCGACGTGGCGCGAGACGCCGTCGCTACCGCCGCCCGACGACATCTACGCGTATCTCACGTCGCTGCCGACGGAAGACCATCTCATCAGCAGCAAGGGCGGCGATGCGCCGCCGGCCGCGCATTTGTCCCTCGCGGCGAAGCATACGAGACCCTATACGGCACATGCCTCGATTGGGCCTTCCTGCGCCATCGCACAGTTCGCGGACGGACAACTGACGATCTGGACGCATTCTCAGGGCGTATTTCCGTTGCGACGCGACCTCGCCAAGGCGCTTGACATGGATGAAGTAAAGATCCGCTGTATCCATGCGCAGGGCTCCGGCTGCTACGGCCACAATGGCGCCGACGATGTCGCGCTCGATGCCGCACTTCTGGCACGCGCAAGCAATGGCCGGCCGGTCAAGGTGCAGTGGATGCGCGACGACGAGTTCGGCTGGGAACCCTACGGCCCCGCGATGTCGGTCGAGCTTCGCGCCAGCCTTGACGAGGCCGGCATGGTCATCGACTGGACACACGATGTCTGGACCAATACGCATACCACGCGGCCGCAGAAGGACGGTTGCAATCTTCTGGCCGCCTGGCATTTGGCACAGCCAAAGCTGCCCGGAAAGCCCGAGATAATTCCTCAGCCAGCAGGTGGCGGCGACCGCAACGCGATCCCGCTCTACGATTTTCCGCGTCAACGCGTGACGCATCGCTTCATTCCGCAGATGCCGATTCGCGTATCGGCGCTGCGCGCACTCGGCGCCTATGCCAATATCTTCGCCATCGAGACCTTCATGGACGATCTCGCCAAGGCGGCAAAGACGGACTCCATAGAGTTCCGTATCAGGCATTTGAGTGATCCGCGGGCGATCGCGGTGATCAAGGCGGCGGCAACCTATTCAGGCTGGCAATCCGATATGCCGGCCGGTACCGGCAAGGGGCGCGGCTTTGGCTTTGCCAAATACAAGAACCTATCGGCGTATCTCGCGGTCGTTGTCGACGTCGAAGTCGATCGTCAGACCGGCCGGGTGCGCGTGACAAGAGCGACGGCAGCGATCGATGCCGGCCAGGTGATCAATCCGAACGGCCTGGTCAACCAGACCGAGGGGGGCATCATCCAGGCGGTTAGCTGGACCCTCAAGGAGCAGGTGCGCTTTACCTCCGAGCATATCACGTCACGCGACTGGAGCCGCTACCCCATCATCACCTTTCCGGAAGTGCCTGAGATCAGAGTCACGGTGCTGGACCGTCCGAATGAGAGATCGCTGGGAGCCGGCGAGGCGGCGCAAGGGCCGACCGCGGCCGCGATCGGCAATGCGATCGCCCACGGCACGGGGATCAGACTGCGCGACCTGCCGCTCATGCCCGACCGGCTGAAGGGCGCCTTCGGCTAGGAGACCGTCATGGAGAAGACCGTCGACATGATTGGCGCGCCAATGGTTGCGACCGCGCCGATGACCCGGGAAGAGCAGAACATTCGCGTCGAGCTCGCAGCTTGCTATCGCTTGGCCCAGAAGAACGGCTGGGATGAGCTCATCTACAATCACATCTCCGCGCGCGTGCCGGGACCCGAGCATCATTTCCTCATCAACCCCTTCGGCCTTGCCTTCGAAGAGATCACGGCATCCAACCTGGTCAAGGTCGATCTCGAGGGGCGCGTCATCGGCACCGCGAAATATCCCATCAACGCCGCCGGATTTACCATCCACAGCGCGATCCATGCCGCTCGGCCCGAGGTCGCCTGCGTCATCCACCTCCACACCGAGGCCGGCATGGCGCTTTCCATGCTCGACTGCGGCCTCCTGCCGCTGACGCAGACCGCGATGTTCTTTGAAGGCCGGATCGCCTTTCACGACTACGAAGGCATTGCGCTGGACCTTGCCGAGCGCGAGCGGCTGGTGCGCGATCTCGGTGATCGATCGGTCATGATCTTGCGCAACCATGGCACGCTGGTGGCCTGTCCCACGGTGGGCCAGGCCTTCGTAACCATGTTCCTGCTTGAGAAGGCGACGCGGGCGCAGCTCCGGGCGATGGCATGCAATAGCACGCTGGTGCAACCTTCGGCTCGGGCCATCGACGTCAGCGCCCGCTTCGGGAGGAGCGCGGGCGGCGGCGCAGACTACGCTTGGCAAGCGATGCTGCGCCGGCTCGAGCGCGAGGACGCTTCCTACAAGAGTTGAACCGGCTCTGTCATGAATGACGTCGCCAATTCCTTTCTGCTGGTCTATGCCGGGCTCTTCCCGATCGTCAATCCGTTGGGCAGCGCGCCTATCTTTCTCGACATGACGCGGCATTGCACCGACGAGGAGCGACGCGCGTTGGCGGGCCGGGTGGCGGCCAACGGCTTCTTCCTGTTGCTGGGCTCCCTGTTCGTCGGCTCTCATGTCCTGGAGTTCTTCGGCATCACCTTGCCCGTGGTGCGCATCGCTGGCGGGCTGGTGGTGACCGCCTTCGCCTGGCAGCTGCTCCACGCCGGAGAGCAGCAGGAGAAACAAGGCGTCACCGAAGCCGCCAGGGCTATAGTGCCGAGCGACGCCTTCTACCCGCTGACCATGCCTCTCACGGTCGGCCCCGGCTCAATCTCCGTGGCCATCACGCTCGGCAGCCAGAGACCGAAGACGGCGACCGGTTTGGCCGATCTCGCCCTCCTCGGCGGTGCGGCCGTTGCCGGCCTCGCGGCGATCGCCGCGACCATCTATCTCTGCTATCGTTTTGCCGAACCGATGGTTGCCGTGCTCGGCGTCCGCGGCGCCAACGTGCTGGTCAGACTGTCTGCCTTCATCCTGCTCTGCATCGGCATCGAGATTATCTGGAGCGGCTGCAGCGCACTCCTTGGCCTTGCCCGTTGAGTTCCGGGACCACTCGCGCGGGAATGCCTTCCCCGCCGCCCATCGCTCTGCGCAAGCCCGCTCTGCTCGACGGCGAGTACCCGGCGGCGCCGGGCGGAGGAACCTGCCCTGACTCCCCGACCGGAGCGTCGAAGCCGACAGCGCCTTGAGGCCCATGGCCCACGCTCGGATCCGCCGGGCGGCCGCCGGGCCCCGGCCAGCGGTTCTCCTTGCAGCGCACGCCGGGATGGGGTAGTGCCGGGGCGCAGAGGAGTGCGTTTTGCGATACGAGGCGGCTTCCGTTGACAGCGAGGCGATGACCGGCCCGGTACGGGCGTCGGAGCTCACCATCGTGGTCCCGACTTACGACGAGCGCGACAATGTGACGCCGCTGGTCGAGCTCATCGGTGCAGCACTGCCCGGCGTCGACTGGGAAGTGATCTTCGTCGACGACGACTCGACGGATGGCACCGCAACGCTCGTGCGCGACATGGCGCGGCGTGATCCGCGCGTCCGCTGCCTCCAGCGCATCGGCCGGCGCGGCCTGTCGTCGGCGTGCATCGAGGGCGTGCTCGCCTCCTCGTCGCCCTTCGTTGCCGTCATGGACGCGGATATGCAGCATGACGAGCGCCTGCTGCCGCGGATGCTTGAGGTCTTGCGGCGCGAAGCGTGCGATCTCGTCGTCGGTTCGCGCTACATCGACGGCGGCGGCGTTGGCGACTGGGAGGGTCGCCGCGCTGGGATCAGCGGCTTCGCGACCCGGCTATCGCGACTCGTCTGCAAGATCGATATCGCCGACCCCATGAGCGGCTTTTTCATGGCGCGCCGCGAGGTGTTCGAGGGTTCCGTGCGCCGGCTCTCCGGCCAGGGCTTCAAGATCCTGCTCGACCTTCTTGCCTCCTCGCCGGGACAGATCCGCCTCAGGGAACTGCCCTACCAGTTTCGCCGTCGTCGCCACGGCACGAGCAAGCTCGACACGCTGGTAGCCTGGGAATTCGGCATGCTGCTTGCCGACAAGCTGGTCGGTCATCTCGTCCCGGTACGCTTCGCGCTCTTCGCTTTTATCGGCGCGATCGGCCTCGGCGTCCACCTCGCCGTCTTGCGCGCGGCGCTGTCGGCGCCGACACTCGGATTTGCTGCGGCGCAGAGCATCGCAACCCTCGTTGCGATGACCTCGAACTTCTTCCTCAACAACCTCTTTACCTATCGCGACCAACGTCTGCGCGGCTGGCGGCTGTTGCGCGGCATGCTGTCATTCTATCTCATTTGCGCCGTCGGCGCCGTCGGCAATGTCGGTATTGCGGCCTACGTCTTCGCCTCCGACCACGTCTGGTGGCTCGCCGGCATCTCGGGCGCGGTTTTGGGATCGGTCTGGAACTACGCCGTATCCTCGGTCTTTACTTGGCGCCGGCGCTGAGCCTATTGCTGCCGGCTTGCGCGCAGCACGTAGCGGTCGCCGGCCAGACGCTCGAACACAACGTCGATCATCGGGTGGTTGACCGGTCCGTTTTCGCCGTCCGACAGCAGGTTCTGCTCGGAGACATAGGCTTCGTAGGGTCCGCCCTGCGCGTTCTGCGCCAGCAGATGATAGAACGGCTGGTCCTTGGAGGGGCGGCGATCGGCGGGAATGGACTGATACCATTCCTCCGTGTTGCTGAACACGGGGTCCACGTCGAAGATGACGCCGCGGAAGGGGTAGATGCGGTGGCGCACGATCTCCCCTACCGAGAACTTGGCCTCGCGGCGCACCCGCTCTCTGCTCAACGATTGCCTCATTCCCTCGCACCGGCGAAGCCAATACCGATGTATAGGGACCCGCTGCTCCTTCCTCAAGCGGCTGGGCTCGGGCGGGGCGCGGACGTTTCGATTTGAGCGCCCTCGGCTCGCACCCTCGCACCGCCGTGCGCGCCCGTCCGCCTCGGCGTGCGGCGAGGCGGCGCGCGCATGGGCATAACGCGTTGACGTGCGGTCTTGAGGCACGAAAGGCCGCGCGCCCCGAGTTCAAACCAGGCGCTATAATGAGCCGCCGGACAACTGGCAGAAATAGGGAAACGAGGCCCGCTTGTCGCAGGCGCCGATGAAAGTCGGGGGGATGGGGTGACCGAGGGCGAAACCGGCGGATCGCCGATAGCTCTGCCGGCCGGCTTGTTGATCGGCGACGTCGAGCTGGGCAGCAATCGAGAGCGACTGCCGTGGCTGGCCATGCTTGCGGCGGCACTGCTGCATGCCCTGGTGGTACTTTGGCTTACGGTCGATTGGTCGCATCCGACCAACTTGCCCAAGGAACCCGTCGTCGTGCCGGTGAAGATTGTCCTTGCTCCGCCCCCACCGCCGCCGCCGGCCCCGTCACCGATGCCGGTACCCGCACCGAAGCCGGCTCCCCCTTCCCTCGCCTATCGCGAGTCCGGGGCGGATCAACGCACGACCGCGCCGCCGCCCGCCGAGACGGCCGCTCCGGAGACCGCCGCGCCGCCGCCGCCGGCGCCCGAGGTAAGCCAGCCCGAGAAAGAGACGCCGCCGCCGCCACCGGAAAAGCCGACGCCGACGCCGGAGAGGCAGCCGGCGCCGCAGGAGAGCGCCAAGCCTGTGCCGCATAAGGAGATAGCGCGACTGGAGCCGCCGAAAAAGAAAGCGGAAACGCCGCAGGCGCTGCGGGTGGCGCCGCAAAGACATCTCAACGTCGAGCCGGGCGAGCGCTTCGAGAGCGGCGACCCCTATCTCAATCAGCTTCACGCCTTGATCGAGCGGCACCGCGTCTATCCGCGGGTGATGGGACCGCTCGGGCTGCCGGCCGAAGGGACGGCAGTCTATGACATCGCGCTCGACCGTTCCGGCCAGATCGTCGGCATGCGCCTCGATCAATCTTCCGGCATTGCCGGGATCGACCAGGCGGTGGAGAGCATGATCCGCAGCAGCCTGCCCTTCCCCCCGCTGCCCGCCGATTACCCCGATGAGGTCGGCATCACGGTTGCGATTCGACTCTTTCCGCCATCTTGAGCCAGCCTCCGGCCGAGGCGCTCGCGGCACCGGCCACGGGGGTCCGCGTCTACTCGGCGCGGCGCCCGCCCGATACCGCCCCTGCTCCGGTCGGCGGAATATCACGCGCCCGAGCCCGGTGATCATGCCGCCATTCCCGCGGCTGCGGCCGCCAGAGCCGCGCGGTAGAGCCAAACGTGGTGATAGGCGAACAGGCCCCAGGGATCGCCGGGGAGCGGCGCCGCGTAGATGTCGGTAAGCGCCGTCGGATGGCAAAAGGGCGGATCGGTGACCAGGTCGGTCACGAGATCGTGCCGCCCGGCGCCGGCGTTCCGGTAGGATCGGCTGGGCACCGCCCGCAGCAGGTCGCGCAAACCGCCGCATCCCGGGCGCGGCTCGCCAAAGACCACCCTGGCCTTCGGCGGCCTGCCCGCCGCACAGAGAAGACCGCAGAAGAGCGACGCGCGCGCCGCGCCGAGGCTGTGGCCAGTGACGTAGACGCTGGATCGCAATAGCGGCAGAAGATGCGCAAAAACATTGTCCATGCCGAGCATGAACCCCAGGTGGACGTCTCCCAGCTGCGGGTGCCCGGACGGCACATGCGGGATCGCCGCCAAGTCGCGCAGCCAATCCTCGACCGTCTTCGACCCGCGGAAGACGATCAGGTCGTCATCGCCGATCCGGCGCAGCGCGCAACAGACGCCGCCATCCGTCCTCGGCAGCAGCAGTTCATCCCAGGGCGCAGCCTGAGCATCATAGAGTTCGACGACCGCCGTGCAGCACGTCAGATCGGAGATCACGGCGGCCTCACCTCGTCGGCGGCTCCGGTCGCAGTGCGTCCGCTGCGGCCTTCGATGGCGTTCAGCAGTTCGTCATCGAAGGTCAGTGCGGCCGCACCGAAGCCGAGACCTGCCGTCCACGCCGCTTGCGGGATGCCACAGGCGCCCGCCAGCAGCGGGAATAGGAGAAGCGACGCGGGAATCACGAGCCCGACGCGAGCGTGGTGAGCTGGCCGGCCAGCGTACCGAGCCATTCGGCCGTCGTCGGATTCTGTGCCACCGCCGCGACCGCGTCCGCCGTCCCGCATGCGGCGGCCACGTAGGACGCAATCGTATTGGCGGTGTCGAGCGCGCCACCCTTGAGCCGGGCTTGCGCCGTGCTCGCCGCTGCGGTCGCGTCGGTACATGCGGTCTGAACCGCGCCGGCGGTTCTTTGCACCTGGGCCGAGGAACAGGCGGCCAGCAGGATGGCAAGCGGGATGGCGGCGACAACGCGCTTCATGGTGTGGTCTCCTGGGTTCGGAAGAAGAGGCATTGCCCGGTCTCGGCCGGGCTATGTCGCGGGACGCGCCTGCGCGACCGCCAGAGCTCGGCGGTGTTCGTGCTTGTTGATCAGCGACCAGACGATGCCCGCGAGGACGATGAGGGCGCCCACCCCATCCTGCAGCTGCGAGGCGGTAAGGACGCCATCGGTGACCAGCGCGCCGCCCAGCGTGGTGAGGACGTGGCGGACGACGCCGAGAATGTCATCTCGGTTCATGAGGTCTCCTATGCGAAGGAGCCCGCGCGTGGCGGGCGAGGCGGCGGTGCAGCGCCGGTGTCTCTCGGATCAGTCCGCGAGCGCGAGGCTCACCGCTTTGCTGACGACGGCGGCGTCGTAGATGCAGCGACCGTTCTCATGGAAAATTATGGCGCGGACGATGTTGGTGAGTTCGGCCGGCCGCGCGAGATCAAGAACCTCGCCGGCACCGACCCCGGCCCGCGCGACCACGTCGGCCAGATAGGCGTCGGTGTCGTTCTCGGTCTTCGGCGCATAGCGGTCGATCACCTGCGCGAGGGTGCGGCAGCCATCGAGCCGTTGATAGCTCAGGAGCACCTTGCAGAGCGCCCGGATGCCGTGAACCGGCGTATCGAAGGTGCAAAAGACCTGCTCGACGCAATCGGCCAGCGGGACGAGGCCGAGCCACGGCGTTGCGTCACGGCGCAGATTGCCCGGGTCATTGTCGCGTTCGCCGCGGGTCGGCTCGCCGGTCATGGCTTTCCCCGTCGAAGGTCGCGCACCATGAGCGCAATGCGCAGCGCGCCGCCGATCACTCCGATCATCAGGAGCGCCAGGTGGCCGAGGCTGTTGACGTAGTTCCACCAGATCGGACTGCTGACGGCCGCGACAGCCGCTGCGCTGTCGACGACGTTCCAGAAATGGCGCACGCCGGCGGTCGCCCGCTCCACCTCGCTGAGAGCGTTGTGCATGTACTGTGCTCCGGACTGGGTGACGCCGCCGCCATGGTCGGGGCCGAGGCTGCTGGGGCGCCTACTCGGCCGCGCTGCCCCGCGCCGTCTCCGCCCCGCCTTCCGCCAGGCCCGTGCCGAGGCCGGTGTCGAAGATGCGTCCGTCGGGATAGACGAGCCTCATCGTGTTGCCGCTGCTGTCGACGCGCGGCGAATTCGGGCGCTGACGCTTGCTCTGCGTCTCCTGCTGCGCCGGGCCGGCTTTGATCCCCTCGCCAAGCGCCACGCCAGGAGATCGTGAGCGCGAGCCCGGCATCCCGGCGCCGGTGGCGTCCACGGACACGAAGCCGCCGGCGTCGCGCTCGATCGAGGGGAAGCCGGCGATGCGGCCGCCGCGCTGCGCGAACGCCGCCATGGAGGCGGCGGCATCGCCGGCGCCGGCGCTTCCGGCCATCGCTCCCGCGGCAGCGGCGGCGCTGGTAGCGGCCGCGGCGCCCGCGGCCGCCCCAGCCGCCGTGTTGCCGCCCCACCATCCCAGCTGGCTGCCCATGCCATAGGTGCCGAGCCCCGCCATGCCCAGCCCGGCGATCTGGGTGCTGGCCAGCGGCCCCGGATAGGTCGTGCTGCCGCTGCCGCCCATGCCGGCGCCGGCGCCCTCGGTGATGCCGGCGAGATAGTTGGTCTGGGCGTAGGGGAAGGCCTGCTGCTGCTGGAACAGGCTTTGCGGATAGGCCAGCTGCTCCTGCTGCAACTGCTGCTCGAGGCCGCCGGCCTGCATCTGGGCCGAAGCGCCCGACAGCAGCGAGTTCTGCGCCTGGGCGCCGAGGCCGGCTTCGGTGTTGGCGGCGTTCTGCGCCAGCCAGGACGAGGCCGAGGCGCCCTGGAGCTGGAGCTGCTGCTGCGCGTTCAACTGCTGCTCGGCGCCGGTGAAGCCCTGGCTCTGGATATTGGCCAGCGTCGGCGCCTCGGCGAGTTGCTGCTGCTGCGCCATCTGCGCCTCGAGCACCGCCTGCCGGTCGCCGCCGAAGGCGCCCTCGGACGCCGCGGCGGCGTTCGCCTGGTTGAACTGCTGCGCGTTCTGCTGGTTGAACAGGTTCTCGGTTCCCTGCGTCACCTGCTGGGTGTAGGGGTTCTGGTACTCGCCGAGCGCGTTGAACCCCTGCACCTGGCCCATCACCGGCTGCGCCCCGGCCGCGACATAGCTCTGCGCCGCATTGAGGTAGGGGAGCTGCGAACCCTGCGCCTGGTTGATCTCGCCGAACGCGCTCTGCTGCGTCGGGTTGAAGCCGGCGATCACCGGTCCCTGATACTGGCTGAGCGGCAGCGACGAGACCTGCTGCCCCTGGTTGATCAGGTTCTGGTAATCGTTCAGCACCTGGGGCGGCGGCGAGCTCTGCTGCATCACCGTGTTGGTGCCGCATCCCATGGCTATGCCTCCTGAGCGCCGGTCGAAGGGTCTGCCCCGTTCGGGACCGCCGGCACGCTGCCCCGCGTCGCGCGCAGCGGCGCGATCTCGGCCTCGCGGCGCTGCCCGAAGGTGTCGGCCATGTCGACCCCGTGCATGAAGATCGCGCCGACCTGCGGCGCCTGGCGCTGGAACAGCCGCAGCTTCGGCAGCAGCCGGTGGCGGGTGACGATGCCGAGCAGCAACGGCACCCGCGTGCCCGAGGCGCTGAGCCGGTCGGCGCACCATTTGGCGAACTCGATCAGCCGCTTGGCATGCGTCGACTGGCGATGGGCGGGATGCACGAAGCACCAGAGCTCGTTGAGATGGACGGCGTCCGTGTACCAGAAGGACGAGAACGCCATGCCGATCGAGCCCTCGATGCCTTGGGCGCCATCGATCACGCCGACGATGCCGCCCTCGCCGCGGGTGCCGGCGCGGATCGCGGCCCGCGCCTTGGCCTCGCTCATCGGCAGCAGCGCGTTCTCGGCATAGAGTTCGAGCAGCAGCCGGTAGATCGGCTCCTCGTCCTCCGGCCGCGCCAGGCGCACGCCGGGAAAGCTGGTGCGAGCGCCCTCGGCGCTCGTCACCGGCGGCGTCAGCGGTTGCGCAGCAACCGCGGGAGCCGCGCCGTGCGGGCGATGCTCCGCGCTCACGAGCGCACCGGCCCGGGCAGCTTCTTCATCGTCTTCACGATGTTCTTGCGGGCGCTGACGATGAAATCGTCGACCACGTCGTGTCCCGCTTCCATCGCCGATTTCCGGGCGAAGCGCTTGGGGTCGCGCTCCTTGGCGATCTCCCCGAAATGCTCGACCGCCTCCGGCCGCACCAGGTATTCGCCGCCCGCCGCCAGGATCGCGGTGGTCTTGTCGCGGCCGCCGGCGGCGAAGTGCGGCGCCGGGCCGCGCGGCGCGCCCACATGCGGCGC
>DAHUYF010000010.1 GCA_027315365.1 Rhodospirillales bacterium
CGCTCGGGCTGACGCTCGAGCCCGGCGACATCATCGCCACCGGCACCCCGCCCGGGGTCGGCGTCGCGCGTCATCCACCGGAATACATGAAACCCGGCGACGTCATGGAGACCGAGATCGTCGAGATCGGCACGCTGCGCAATGTCATCCAGCAGGTGCAGATCTAGCCGGCACGAAACCCCGGCGGCAGCGGCGTCACGGGGCCGTCTTCGGTTGGAAGCGAACCCAGAGCACGTAGTGCAGCGCACGGCCCTGCGCTTCGGGCGGCGGCGGCGGATAATGGGCAGCGCGAACCGCGGCCAGGGCGGCCGGATCGAGCAGGGGAAAGCCGCTGGACTGCACGAGGCGGATCCCGTTTGCCCGGCCGTCGAGATAATCGAATTCCACCCTGGCTTGGCCATATTGATGCAACGCCTGCGCGGCGAAGGGAAACGCGACCGCGGCTTCGATGGCGGCGCGTACCTTGCTGTCGAAATCGGCCGTTCTGGCCGGTGCCGGCGGGTTCTCGACACGGGCCGCCGGTCGCGGCGGCTCGGGCTGCGGCGGGTATTGCACCGCCGCGGCGGTGGCGGGCGGCGCCTCGACCGGCTTGACGATCTTGGGCACGTGCTTCGGCCGCCGCAGCGCCGGTTTTGCCGGCGGCTCGGGCCGAGGCTGCGGCACGGGCTCCGGCGGCGGCGGTTGAGCCGCGACGGGAGGTGCCGGCGGGGGCGGCGTCGGCACCGGCAGCGACGGTTCGGTGGGTGGCGGCTCTGCCGGCTTTGGCTCCGGCGGCAACGTCACCAGCGATATCTCCATCGACGGCTTGTCAATGGCGGTGACCGGCGGGCGGTCCCGGAGCCAGAGGAGGAGGGACGCGACGATCGTCGCCTCGGCGATCAGCGCCAGCGCGAACGCGCCGGCGAGCGACCGCTGGCGACCGGTTGCGGCATGATCGGCGACCGTTACCGCGTCCATCTAGGGCGCTTCTCGGGCCGCGATGCCGATCCGGGTGACGCCCGCCTTGCGGCAGGCGTCCATCACGTCGAGCAGATTCTGCAGCGATGCAGTGCGGGCGCCGGCGATGGTGACGTCGGTCTTGTCGGCATCGGGCCCGGCAAGCCGCGCGGTGAGTTCCGCCAGCGACAGGTTCTGATCGTCGACCATGATCTCGCCACCCGCCTGCAGCGTTACCACCATCTTCGGATGCGGCAGATCCTGGGCGGTGCTGCTTTGCGGCAATTGCGACGAGATGCCGGAAGCGGGGATCATCCGGAGCATGACCATGATGAAGAACACCAGCAGGAACAGCATGATGTCGATCATCGGAATGATCTCGATGCGCGCCTTGCGCAGCTCGAAGTAACGCATCGCTCAGGCCTCGGCGCTGCGCCTTAGGCTGCGCAAGGGCGTAGGCTCGGGATCCAGCTCGCGCGCTCGATGCCGCGGCAGGTCGAGGCGGTTCACCAGCATCACCTTGATGGTCTCCAACTGGTGAATGATGAGCCTGACGTAGTTGTTCAGCGAATTGAAGAACACCAGGCCGATGATCGCGATCAACAACCCGCAGGCGGTGGCGACAAGCGCCTCGGCGACGCCGCCGGTGATATGGGCGGTGGCGCCGTCGCCGGCGCCGAGGACCTGGAAGGTCTTGAACATGCCGATGATGGTTCCGAGCAGGCCGAGCAGCGGCGCAAGCGTGACGATGGTATCGAGTACCCACAGCCGACTGTCGATCCGCGGCACCTGCCACATCACCGCTTCCTCGAACAGCTCCGACAGGCGCGAGGGATCGCGTACCTCGGGATAGCGCAGCGGCACCGCCAGGACGGCGCCGTGCGGCTGGCGCGTCGCCCGTGCCGCCAGTGCGGCCAGGGCGCTCCCGTCGATACCCGGCAGCTCCGCAACGGCGTGGGTTATGGCGTTGCCGCGATGGAGCGTCAGTTGCAGATAGACGATTTTTTCGATGATCACGGTCAGCGCAATCAGCAGCAGCACCGCCATGATGTAGAGAATGCCGCCGGATGCCCCGGCAAGATCAAGCAGACGATCGACAGTCATTCGTTTCTTCCTTCAATATTCGGGCGGCGCGGCGCGAGAGAGGTGCCGGCGGGCGATAGCCCGCCGGAACTCCCGCGCCGACCGACCGGCCACGCTCATCAGAACGGCACCGCCGCGGTCACGAAGAAGCTGCGCCCCGGGATCGTCCAGTAGAGCGGCGTGCTTTGCGCCGCCGTGGTGCCGGCAAAGCCGTAGATTTTGGTGCTGTCGAGCAGGTTGTTGATCTCGAGCTTGACCGTCGCAGGCGGCGCCCAGCTCGGGCCATTGGTCAGCGTATAGCCGAGGGCCGCGTCGAGCGTGCTGTAGGGATCGAGACCTTGCTGCTTGTTCACGTCGCCGTATCGCGTGCCCACCCATTTGTCGATCAGCGAGCCGTACCAGCCGAGCCGGTTGTAGATCACGCCGCCGGCCGCCGTCGCATCCGGCGCGTTGGGCACCGGCAGTCCGCTCTGCTTGTCATTCGCGCTGTTGAGGCTGCCATTGGCATAGAGGCTAAAGCCGCCGCCCACGTAATAAGTGGCTTCGCCCTCCAGGCCTTTGTAGGTCGTGCCGCCGAGGTTGAAGTACTCCTGAATGCCGCCGATCGTCTCGCTCGAGATCTCGTTCGAGAAATCGATGTAGTAGGCATCTACGGAAGCCGCAAGCTGCTTGCTCTGCCAGGCGGTGCCGATCTGGTAGTTCCAGCTCTGCTGCGGGCTGACATGACTGAAGGCCGGATTGGTGGTGTTGAGGATGTTCTGATTGGGTGCCAGGAAGCCCTCCGCCGCCTGGGCGTAAGCCGACCAGCCGGAACTGATGGTGTAGTGCACCAGCAGCGACGGCAGGACAGCGTCGTAGGTCTGCGAGGTGGTGAGCGGCAGGCCGGTGCCGGTATTCACCTGGGCATCGAGGCTGCGGGTGAAGTTCGAATATTTGATGCCCGGCGACACGGTCAACCCCGGCAGCCATCCGGGCTTCCAATCGAGCTGGATGTAGGGCTGTATCGTGTCCAGCGACTGGTGCAGCTCGCGGTCGACCGGATTGCCGAACGCGGTGTTGGGCGCCAGACCCTGCGACATGTCGACTTCAAACAGCGAGCGCGTGTTGATCTGGTGGTCGTACCAGATGCCGGTCTGGATGTCGCCGAACCACAGGTCCTTCTGCAGGCGAGTCATGTCGCCGATCGATCGGTAGTCGTTCTGCAGCAACTGGCCCGGTACGTTGTTGGGAAGCGTCACGCCGTTGACCACGGTGCCGTTCGGCGTCTCGCCGTTGACGTCCTCACCGTTCATGCCGCGATGAAAATAGGCGTAGGTATAGACCTTGTTGTCGAGCGTCCAGCCATAGCCGAGGTTGGATTTGGCGCCGACATATTCGAAATCAGTATGGATCTGGTCCTGGTTGTAGCCGAAGAAGTTCTGACTGCCGGAATCGTTCGACAAGCCGAAATTCGGGCCGAAATCGGCGATCTGCGTTTTGGTGGCGCCGATCGGGACGTATTGCCGTACGTTGTTGTACATGGCGACGCCGGTCAGCACCGTGTTGGCGCCGAGCGGCTGCATCACCTTGAAAAACACATTTTGCCGGGACTGCCCGGAATTCGTCAGATAGCCGTCGCTGGACAAGCCTTCGGCATCGATGAACGCGGTGGTGCCGCCGTATTTGGCGATGCTGCCGGTGTCGTACTCGCCGCCGTAAAGCTGGGTGTTGAAGCTGCCCTGCATGGTGTAAGGCGTCAGCGTCGACAGCGCGGCCGGGTCCTTCGACTGGATCGCGATCGTGCCGCCGAAGGTGGCATAGCCGGTCGTCGCCGCCGTTCCGGGGCCGCGATCGACCGAGATGCCGCCGAGGTCGTGCGCCATGAAGTAGGAAGTCGTGTGGTGGGTGAAATCGTTGGAATCGCCCCAGGGGATGCCGTCGAATGTCACATTGTATTGGCCGTCCTGGAACCCGCGTATGCTCAGAACCTGATCCTCCATGAGGCCCGGACCGTTCGGTGACACGGTCGATACGCTCGGCGCGATCTTCACGATGCTGTCGTAATTGGCACTCAGCGGGATATTGTTCTCGATATATTGCTGGGTGATGACAGACGTCGGTTGCGTTACGTCGAGCGGCGCCTTGGTCGGCGCCTGATAGGGTGCGGACTCGATGTCGGCGGTGCCCCCGGAAGCGGCGCCGGTTGCCTGCACCGTGCCGAGATCCACGGGATCCGCGGCGTGCGCCTGCGGCATGGCGGCGGCGATCAGGCCGATGCCGCCGGCCAAGGTGACCTGCGCAAGATGTCGAAGGTGCTGACGATTCTGAGCCATTCTTTCCCCCTGAAAGTGCAAGACGTTCGTGGGCGCCGTGTGGTCGGCGCCCATTAGGTCGGCGTAGCGATGAGGAGAGCATCCGGCGGGAGGCCGCTCCATGGAGCGGATGCGATAGAGAAAGTTGGTTACCGGCTCATGTCGGTTTTTTTATGAAGCTCGTCATAGAGCGAGAAAATCATTCGACGTGAGCCAGAGCGGTCGGCAGGCCGGGCTCGGCAACGCGTGTCGTCGACCGTCGCGCGCCGAGTCGCGACCTAGCCGCCGTCATCGGGCTTGGCGGTGACCTGAACTTCGATGCTCATGCCGAGGCAGGCGCCGGCGGGGCCAGTGTAGGAGCCGCTCAGCGGTACCGCCTGCGCCGGGTCGCGCGTCACGGCAACACGGATGAGGTTTTTGCCTCCGACCAGAGCATTGGTGGGATCGAATTCGACCCAGCCGGCGCCGGGCAGGTAGATCTGCGTCCAGGCATGGGTCTCGCCGCCGCCGACCAGGGTATCGCCGCCGCCGATGAGCTTCTCGTCGTAGAGATAGCCCGAGACGAAGCGTGCGGCGAGGCCGAGGCTGCGCGCCGCCTCCATCATCAGCAGTGCGTAGTCGCGGCAGCTTCCGGAGCGCGTGGCGAGCGTCTCCACCGGATCCTGCGTCCCCATCTCCGTGCGCCGGCGATAGGTGAACTGCCCGTGAATGGCCCGCGTGAGGGCGAGCAGGATCGCCATGGTGCCGCGCCCCGGGGCGGCGTCGATGAACGGCCGCACCCAGAGGTCGACGAGATGATCGGGGTCGGGGTAGTGGCGCTCGGCGGTGCGGCCGAGATCGATGGCTTCCTCCGCGGCGTAGCTGAAGGGATATTGCTCGGCATAGGGCTCGATCGCGACCGCCTGCAGCGCGAGCGGATAGTGCTTGGCGCGGAACGAAGAGGTGATGGCGAGTTCTGTCGCCTCGCCGTCGATGCGCGCCACGGCGATCGAGTTGCCGAAGACGTCGTGCAACCAGCGGATGCTGGCTGGAGGGGTGACCGCCAGGCTGGTATCGAGCAGCCGCAGATCGTGGCTGTCGCGCGGCCGGAACATGAGCCGATGCTCGCCGAAGGCAACCGGGCTGGCATAGCGATAGATGGTCTTATGGGTAACGGTCAGGATCGTCATGGCGGCGCCGCCCCTTTGATCGGCCCGCCTCCGGGCCCCCTGCCGTCAACGCGCCGGCGGCGGAATTGGCATCACCGGCGGCCGAAACCCCGGTGGAAAATGCATCCTCAATCCGGCGTCGGTGCGGCTGCCGCGGCGTCCCGGGGCGCGGTATTCCACCAGCCGCCGCCGAGCGCGGCAAAGAGAGCGACCGTATCCTGGTAGCGTATGGCGACGGTCTGGAGATCGTTGATCTTCGCCTGATAGTACTGCGTATCGGCGGTCAGGACATCAAGATAGGTGGCGAGGCCGGCGGCGTAATTCGCCTGCACCAGATGCAGCGCGTCCGCTGCAGTGCGCAACGCCCTCTCTTGCGCCTGAAGCGCCGCGGCGTCGTGATCGAGCGCGCGTAGCGTATCGGCGACCTGGGCGAAGGCGCTCAGCACCGTCTGGCGGTAGGCGGCCATCGCCTGCCGATAGCTGTCTATCGCCGCCTTGCGCTGAAACCACAATCTTCCACCCTCGAACAACGGCGCCGTTACATCCGTGCCGAAGCTCCAGAAATGTCCGGCGGACGAGAATAGGTTGTTCACGGCCGTATTGTTGGTGCCGTAACTGCCGCTGAGGGTGACGCTCGGCAGCATGGCCGCGGTGGCGATGCCGATGCCGGCGCTGGCGGCATGCGCGGTCGCCTCCGCCGCCAAGATGTCCGGACGTTGTCGCACGAGATCGGAGGGCAGACTAACCGGCAGGTCGGCAGGCAGGGTGAGTTCGGCCAGGCTCATTTCCGGAGACGCCCAGTCGGCCGGCGCGTGGCCGGCGAGCGTAGCCAAGAGATCGTCGCTCTGCGTGAGCTTCTGCTGCAGCTGTGGGCTCGTCGCCTCGTAGGTGGCGAGCTGGCTTTCGAGGCTCAGCACGTTGGAATAGGGGACGGTGCCCGCGCGCGCTTGAGTCTCGGCAAGCTCGACCTGCTGGCG
>DAHUYF010000092.1 GCA_027315365.1 Rhodospirillales bacterium
GCGCCCATACGATTTTCGGCGACATCGCGGCGGAGAAGGCCGAGACGGAGGCACAGCGCCTGCGCCGGCGCAACCTGGCCGCCGACGCGATCACGCTCTGTGTAGCAGAATTTCGACGCGGGAGTATGGCATGATCTCTAGTACCTCTGCACAGAGATTATGACTCTTTGGTTGGGTTTGGGTAAGCACGGGCCAGTTTGGCGCGGGCGCGCCCGGTGGTGAACATCCATGTGATGCGCGCGCCGTCGGCGTTGCGCTGCCGCTCCCAGGCGGCGATCTCGGAGACCAGGAGCGCACGCTCGCCGATGCGCCGGTCGAGGCACTGGCCTCGGAGCACGCCGATTTCGATCTCCACCATGTTGAGCCAGCTGGCGTGCTTTGGGGTGTAGTGGAACTCCAAGCGGCGCAGCAGGCGGTGCGCCTCGGGTGCCGGAAAGGCTTCGTAGAGCGCCCCGGGCGAATGGGTCGAGAGGTTGTCGAGCACGACCCTGATCCGCTCGGCTTGGGGGCAGTGCACATCGACGAGTTCGCGCATGCACTCGGCGAAGTCGCGTGCCGTCCGCTGCTCGGTGACCTTGACCTTGCGCCAGGGGCGGTGCGCGTCGAGAAAGACAAACAGGTTGACCGTGCCATTGCGCTTATACTCGCAGTCATAGCGTTCGAGCTGCCCCGGCTCAGCCGGGATCGGCTGGCGCGCCTCGCCGATGAGCTGGGTCGGGCTCTCGTCGAAGCAGATGACCGGTCGCGTGGGGTCGGGCGCTTCGGCGTAGAGATCGAGGACGTCCTCCATGCGCGCCACATAGGCGCCGTCGACCTCGGGGATACACCACATGTCCTTGCGCCAGGGCTTGAGGTCGTTCTCGGCCAAACGCCGGCGCACCGTCTCGCGGGACAGCCCTTCGTGCTCTGTGAGCTTGACCATTTCATCGGCGAGCAATGCCAGCGTCCAACGCGCCCGGCCCGCCGGCGGGCTGGAGCAGGCGGTCGCCACCAAAAGCGCCTCCTGCTTGCCCGAGAGTTTACGCGCAGCCCCGGCGCGCGGCTCCTCGCTCAGGGCGGCTTCCAGGTTGCCTTCGACGAACCGGCGTTTGGTCCGGTACACCGTTGAGCCGCCGACACCGACGGTCCTGGCGATGTCCTCGTCGCTTGCTCCCACATCCGCTGCCAGGAGAATTTGCGCTCGCTTGACCTTGCGCGCCGCGTGCTTGCCGCCCCTCAGCAGCTCCGTCAATTGCTGGCGCTCCGTCTGGCTCAGTTCGACCCGGTAACGTACATTCATCGGTGCCCCCAAGGGTTGAGGGCACAACAGATGAATCAGATTCCGGCCGTCAGATGAGTCAGATACCGGTCACGCGTCCCCCGCCTTCACCGCGCTTCACCCCCAAGCAGGGCCAGTATCTCGCCTTCATCCATGCCTATACGCTGGTCCTCGGCCGGCCGCCTGCTGAAGCCGACCTGCAGCGCCACTTCTGCGTCACCCCGCCTTCGGTCCACCAGATTGTGCTCACCCTCGAACGCGCCGGACTGATTCACCGGCAGCCCGGCGTCGCCCGCAGCATCAAAGTCCTCGTCGAGCCAGAGGCGTTGCCCCCGCTCAGCCCAAGCCCCGAGCAACTGGTCAAATCCTCTGTGCAGAGGTACTAGCGACAGCCGGCGCATGGCAAGGCCGCCGGTTTGACGGGGCATATCGAGCGGCGATAGGGGACGCACCCTAACATGGCGGTCGCCGCGCGCTCACACCGCGAAACCGGGAGTCCGATGATGCCAGCCGCGGCGCTTGCACGCGGCGGCATTATTTTGATCCAGATCAACGCCGGCCGCTTGCGACCGTCGAAGAGTGTCGCCGGTGCGGCGCACATGCCGCCCGGCGGCACATCGCCCGGGACGGCGGGGAGATTGAACGATGACCGAGGCGATGAGCCCCGACGAGCTGGAACGGGCGCTGCGGCGGATCGGCGAGGAGCGCTATCACAACCGCCACCCCTTCCACCGGATGCTGCATGGCGGGGAGATGAGCTTCGGCCAGGTGCAGGCCTGGGCGTTGAACCGCTATGTCTATCAGGCGGCGATTCCGCGCAAGGACGCCGCCCTGATGGCCAGGCTCGACGATCGCGACATGCGGCGCGAATGGATCGGCCGCATTCACGACCATGACGGCATCGGCGCCGACAGCGGCGGCATCGAGCGCTGGCTCAAGCTCACCGACGGTTTGAAGCTGAACCGCGCCTATGTGATCTCGCAGGCGGGAGCGCTGCCCGCCGTCAGGTTCGCGGTCGAGGCCTATGTGCGCTTCGTCTACGAGCGCCCCACGCTGGAAGCCATCGCGTCGTCCCTGACCGAGCTGTTCGCGCCGGCCATTCACGCCGAGCGGATATCCGGGATGCTGGAGCATTACAGCTTCATCGATGACGGTCTGGTCGCCTATTTCCGCAAGCGCCTCGACCAGGCGCCGCGGGATTGCCGCTTCGCCTTGGGCTACGTCCGGGAGAACGCGCGGACGGCGGAGCAGCAGCAGGCCGCGCTGGCGGCGCTCCGGTTCAAGACCGACGTGCTCTGGGCGCAGCTCGATGCGCTTTATTTCGCCTATGTCGAACCCGGCTTCGCGCCGCCGGGGGCCTTTCGGCCGGAGAGATCATAGCGTCTCGTCCCAAGGACGCGTCCGATGGGCACGCCGCATGCCGTCGCGCGGCGCCGCATTGATCTGGATCAATGCAACCTGTGCCGCCCGCAGCAGCATCGGCTTCCCGCCGGCGCGGCCGCGGCGGAGCGCATCAAAAGCAAAGCGCCGCCTGAGAGGAAGACCGCAGCCGATGACCGCAACCTATCCGCAAGAAGCGCTCTCCGCGCATCCGCCCTACCGCCACCTCGCCTACGGGAGCACGGCGAAGCGATCTCCCGATCACCCGCTCGTCGTCATTCCGCAGACGCTGTCGGAGCTGACCGGCCCGGTCTACGGCCGCGACTCGGTCGCGCCCGATGATTCCGACCTGACGCGCCAGCACAAGGCCGCACCCATCGGCGAGCGCATCATCGTCTCCGGCCGCGTACTCGATCAGGACGGCAGGCCGGTGCCCGATACGCTGCTCGAGGTGTGGCAGGCCAACGCTGCGGGCCGCTACATCCACAAGGTGGATCAGCACGACGCGCCGCTTGATCCCAATTTCACCGGTTCCGGGCGCTGCGTGACCGACGCCGAAGGGCGCTACCGCTTCATCTCGATCAAGCCCGGCGCGTACCCCTGGCGCAACCACCCCAATGCGTGGCGGCCGCCGCATATCCATTTCTCGCTGTTCGGCCCGTCCTTCCTGACGCGCCTGGTGACGCAGATGTATTTCCCCGGCGACCCGCTGCTGGCGCTCGACCCCATCTACCTTTCCGTGCCCGACGAGGCGGCGCGCCGCCGCCTGGTCTCGAGCTTCGATATCGAGACGACTCAGCCGGAATTCGCGCTGGGCTATCGCTTCGACATCATCTTGTGGGGCCGCGGCGCGACTCCGATGGAGAATTGAAATGCCGGGGATCACGCCGTCGCAGACCGTCGGGCCCTATTTCGCCTATGCCCTCACGCCGCGCGACTACGGTCGCCCGGAGATCGTCACCAACGACCTGGTCACGCCGACCACGCTCGGCCGGCACATCCGCATCGAAGGTCGCGTTCTCGATGGCGACGGCGCGCCGATCGGCGACGCGATGGTCGAGATCTGGCAGGCGGATGCCGGCGGCTTCTACGCGCATCCGGGCGATGCGCGCCGGCGCTCGAACGTCGGGTTCAAGGGCTTCGGCCGCAGCGGCACCGATGCCGAGGGCCGCTACGGCTTCCGGACGATCAAGCCGGGGCAGGTGCCCGGTCCCGGCGACACGATGCAGGCGCCGCACGTCAATGTCGGCGTCTTCGCCCGCGGCCTGCTGCGCCGATTGTTCACCCGCCTCTATTTCGCGGACGAGAGCGCCAACGACCGCGACCCGATCCTCGCCTGCGTGCCGACGGCGGAACGTCGGACGACGCTGATCGCGCGCCGCCGGCCCGGCGAGGGCGATCCGGTTTATGTTTTCGACATTCGCCTTCAGGGCAAGGACGAGACGGTGTTCTTCGCCGGCTGATCTCGGGGTGGCGGGCGGTCGCGGGTTCAGACCGCCGCTGGGGAACCAAGCGTTGGAGTCGGAACACTAGCCCGGCGCGAGCCGCCAGGCGCCGCCCTCGCGCACGACATGGCCGGCGGTGGCGCCGGCGAAATGGGTGCCGATCATCAGCGCGGCGCTGCCGGCGAGACGCGCCAGCATGTCGCGCCGCGTACGCTCGGCGAGGACCGGGTCGTGATCGACGGTGGAGGTCCAGTCGGGCCGCGCCATCTGGCAGGGATGGTGCAGGAAGTCGCCGGTGATGAGTGCCTCCTCGCCGCGCGACGCGATGCGCAGACTGACATGGCCCGGCGTATGGCCGATGGTCGGCACCAGGCTGAGCTCGTCGCAGATCTGGTGGTCGGTGGCGACGAGATCGACCAGCCCGGCCTCGAACACCGGCGCCACCGAATCGGCGAACACCGCGCGCTCGGCGGCATGGTCGCGCTGCGCCTGCCAATACTCGAATTCGACGCGGCCCATCAGGTAGCGCGCGCGGGGGAAGGTCGGGACCCAGCGGCCGCCGACCAGCATGGTGTTCCAGCCGACATGGTCGACATGGAGATGGGTGCAGAGCACGGTGTCGATGCCGTCGCGCGGATACCCCGCCAGCGCGAGATCGGCAAGAAAGGCGGTGCCGAGGCCGTTCCAGGCGGGAAACGCCCGCTGCTGCTTGTCGTTGCCGATGCAGGTATCGACGATGACCCGCCGGCTTGGCGTCTCCACCACCAGCGCATGGATGCTCATCTTGAGCCGGCCCTCGGCATCGGCGAAATCCGGCCTGAGCCAGGCGATCGGCAGCACTGCCTCGCGTGTGGCATCGGGCAGGAGGAAACGGCTGCCGCCGGTTACTTCGAGCTCGACGATCTTGGTGACCGTGACATCGCCGATCCGCCAGCGCTGCATGGGGCATCTCCTCGACGGATGGACTGTAACAGCGTGCCCCGCCGAGGAGAACAAGCCCTTCATCCGCTCAGCTGCGCTCGACTTCGCCGGCGGCGCGGTCGAGGATCTCGGTAATGCCGCGCACCCCGGCGGCATCGAGCGGACCGCGGCCGAGGCGGATGCGCAGCGCGAGGCGAAGATTGTGCATGGCGCGCAGGATCTCCGGCGCCGGGCCGCCGCCGAAGGCCTCGGCCGCCGCCGCCAGGCGCTGCAGCACCTGTTCCACCGCCGAACGGTTGGCGGCGAGGAAGGCGGTGCCCTCCTCGGTAACGCCATAGGCCTTCTTGCTGCCGTCGCCCTCGGCGGGGCGGATGTAGCCGAGTTCCTCGAGCAGGGTGAGGGTGGGATAGATGACGCCGGGGCTCGGGCTGTACATGCCGCCCACCCTCTCCTCGATCGCCTTGATCAGCTCGTAGCCGTGGCGCGGCTTCTCGGCGATCAGATGCAGCAGCAGGTAGCGGAGATCGCCGGGATCGAAGAAGCGACCGCGCAGGCCGTGGCGGCCGCGGCCGTGATGGCCCAGGCCGAACTCGCCGCCGAAGCCGCGGGCATGGCGGCGCTCACCATGGCCGCAGCCATGGTCGTGCGGGCGGTCGTGATTATGCCGGAAACGCATGGAAACCTCGATCGTGTTTCGATATATCGAATAATAAGATATATCTTAGCGCTATCGATTTCAAGCCGGCGCCGGCCCTGCCTGTTACAATTCAAGCTGACGCTGCCGCCTTTTCCGCCCGCTGGACGCCGGCGCACCCCGGTTGTATGAGGTAACGGGACCAATCGAGACGAGCCACGCCATGGCGCCGCCCGGCGACACGCTGAAACACGACGAACGAGGTCGCCCGGGGCGCCGTTCCGCATCGACGAGCTCGGCGCTGTCGTGCTCGAGATGAGCGGTCGCGAGCGCTCGGCGCGGCGTGGCCGTCGACGGCGAGCCGATGGTCGTTGCCGGCGAACGCAACCGCTTCTCCGCCACGTGACACGACGGGCCAGGCGCGGGCAGGGAGCGGGAGAGTGAGGCCGAGCGTCATCAAGATCGCGGCCTGGGGCGAGTGGCACGTCCGCATGATGGAGCGGTGCGGCCTGGCTTGCCTGCTGTCGGAAGGCAACATCCCGGCGCTCTCGAAAATGGCGCCGACCAGGCTCGAGATCTATGTCGACCGGCCGGTCGATCCCGATCTGCTTCGCCGACTGTCGCAATGGTGCGAGGTCGCGCGGTTCAATGTCCCGCGCGACGTCCCGGACCAGCCCGTGCTCGGTCGCTCGGTGCTGGCGCAGATCGAGCATGCGAGCTTGCGGAACGCGCACGCGATCGGAGCCGACTGGTTCTTCATTCAGTGCGACACGCTGATCAGCGACGATTTCCTGTCGTTCGTGAAGCTGCGCCTCCAGGATTTCGACGCGGTGTGCGCGGCGCCGTTCCGAACCAGTCTCGAGGGCTGGGAGAGCATCGGCAGCCCCGTCGACCTCGACGCGCCGGCGCTATACCGGATGAGCCTGGAGCACATGCACCCGGTCACCGCCGGGTACTTCATGCGCCATCCGCCGGGCGTCATTCCGGCCGATCCGCATCAGGTGTTCTTCACCACCGATGAGGGGTTCTCCTGTCATGCCTGGCAGCCCTGCCCCTATGGCGTGAACACCGGCGCACTGCCCGCTCCGACCTACGACGGGATGACCGCGGACTGCCGGCTGCTGATGCCGATCGAGCGCAGCCGCATTCACTACCAGGTCGATCCCCCCGGCGAGTTCTATTTGACCTCGCTCGACAAGCTTTCCGGCATCACCAGCTTCGGCGATCGGCCGGTGACGCCCGAAATCGTGGCTGGCTCGATGCGCAGATTCGCCCGGGCACCCGGCGATCTCGACTATTCGCGATGGGCCTTCCGCCACCGCACGGTCTATCGCGGGGTGCCGTCGATCGGCCTGCCGCAAGACTGCATCGACGAGACCGAGGCCATCTCCGCGATCCTCCGCCTGTCGGAAGCCGCCGGAAGCCAATGAGCGGGCCCGCGGCGATTGTCGCCTGCCCTGAACCTCGACGCTCGCGTCGGCTTTCATCAACTCGCCTTTGCCCCCGCGGAGACGACCGCGATGGCGACGACGGTTCGCCCGCCGCGATGTCGTCATTCAGACCGGGACCCGACCGCCGGACCCTCCCGCCGAAGCCCGGAACCGGCTAAGGTCGCGCGAACCGGAGGGGCGCGATGAATCTGGACCTAGCAGGCAAGACGGCGCTGGTTACCGGCGCCAGCATGGGGATCGGGCGCGGCATCGCGCGGGCGCTGGCAGCGGAGGGGGTGCGGCTCGCCGTGATGGCGCGGCGGGGCGAATTGCTGGCGAGCCTCGCGGCGGAGATCGAGGGCGCCGGCGGCACGCGGCCGGCGCTCATCGTCCAGGACATCATGGCCGAGGACGCGCCCCGGCGCATCGCCGAGGCGGCGATGGCGGCGCTGGGCAAGGTCGATATCCTGGTCAATTGCGCCGGCGGCAGCCGGCCGCTGCCGCTCGACGCGCCCGAGGCGCGCTGGGAGGAGGCGATCACCCTCAACTTCACCCGCCAGCGCCAGCTCACCCATGCGCTGCTGCCGCAGATGATGGCGCAGGGCTGGGGCCGCATCATCAACATCACCGGCAAGTCCGAACCGGAGCACGTCAACGCCGCCTTTGCCGCCAAGGCGGCGATCCATTCCTGGGCCAAGGGCCTGTCGCGCGATGTCGGCCGCAACGGCATCACCGTCAACTCGATCGCGCCCGGGCGCATCATCAGCGAGCAGATCCTGCGCAACTATCCGCCCGAGGAGCGCGCGCGCCATTCCGCCGCTGACATCCCGGTGGGCGAATACGGCCAGCCCGAGGATCTGGCGGTGCTGGCCGTGTTCCTCGCCTCGCCGCTGGCGCGTTACATCACCGGCACGGTGATCCCCGTCGATGGCGGGCTCAGGCGCTATCAGTTCTGAGCGGGCGCGTCCCTCTCCCATTTTTGGCCAAGCGTGCGGCGCGCGCGTCCCTGCCGGCAGCGCCTGAATAAGTGCGCGCCATCGCCGGGACGCCTGAATATCCGGCATTTTAAGGAAATCCGGCCAACTATTCGTCAAGTTCGGCTCGAATTAGCGCGGTATTAATCAGCTCCCGCCATGATTAGCGCAGTCAATTCAAGCGCATGGGGGCATCGCTTCTTACACCCCTTCTAATCTTTACCTGAAACAACCGAGGCGCATTCGGCGCTTCTTGGAGGGACACGATGAAACGACTTCTTCAACTGGCATCACTCGTCATCGCCGTCACCATCGGCCTTGCCGGCACCGGTCTGGCGCAGACCGGCGCGACGATCCACGGCATTGCGCCGGGAATGTCGCATGCCGAGGCGCTCGAGATCCTTCGCACCCAGGCGCAATGCACCGTCGCCAAGGAAGCGCTCGACGAGGGCTACCTGCCTTCCGGTACCTACGATCTCTATGCCATCTGCCGCCTGAATGACGGCCAAGGCTCGATCTCGTACCGCACGACGACCTCGCTGCTCGGCGACAGGATCAGGGATGTCGAATTCCTGTCGCGTCCGGGCGAGCAGCCCGCCGCCGCCGTCGCCGCGCTGGCGCGCGAGCACGGCCTCTCTCTCAATGCGGCCGAGCATGCCGGCAATGCGTGGAGCTGGACGCTCTCCGGCCATATGGATCTGGCGATCTTCGCCTATCCGGCCACCGGCGCCGTCGCCACGGTGCTGCGCGATACCGAGCTGTCGCGCCAGGACGACGAGGCCATTTCGAGCAACATCATGGCCCGCGCGAGACCGCCCGCCGCCAGCGCGGATCGCGGCTAGTGATGCGCGCGGCGTCTCGAGCGCCAGGCGCATGGGGAAATCGACTGATCAACGAAAGGTGTGAGTCATGAAGAAAATTATGCTTCTCCTGGCTGCGTTCATCGGCCTCTCGGCCTCTCTGGCGAATGCGGCGGACCGCGCCACGCCGGACGAGGCCAAGGCGATGGCAATCAAGGCAGCCGACTACCTGAAGGCCAACGGCCCCGACAAATCGTGCGCCGCGTTCCAGGACAAGGCGGGCCCGTTCCGGGACCGCGATCTCTATGTGACGGTCCAGGATTCCAAGGGCGTCATGGTGTGCCACGGCACCAATCCCGGACTGATCGGCAAATCGGTCCTCGACCTCGTCGATGTCGACGGAAAGCCGTTCAATCGCCAGATCCAGGCGATCAAGGACAATGGCTGGGTCGATTACAAGTGGAAAAACCCGGTGACCAACGCGGTCGAGGAGAAGACCGCCTACGAAACCCGCACCGGCGACTACATCGTCGGCGTCGGCGCCTACAAGCAGTAGCTATCCAACGGGCGGGCGACGATCGTCGCCCGCCCGACGTTTTTTCGGCGAGGGCGGCCATGAACGCGCTGAACAATCTTTCGATCACTGCCAAATCCCTGATGTCCTCGTTGCTGAGCGCGGTCGTCGTGCTGGGGATGGTGGGACTCTTCGGATGGAGCTATGCCGATTTCCAGCGCGCCAATGCGATGAATGCGCTCGCCGTCAACGTCATGGGCCAGGCGCGGGACGCGCGCACCGACTTCTCCCGCGCGCACGGCGCACTTTACCGAGCCATCAACCTGAAATCGCAAAATGTGGAGGGCGGTCTCGTCCGGGCCTCGCGCCAGGAGTTCGAGCATGCGCTCGCCACCTCGGTGGCGCTGCTGAAGAATCTCAAGATCGGGCAGCTGCCGCTCGATCCGGAGGTGGTGAGCAAGGCCTCCGCCGCGCTCGATCTCTACGCCAAGGCGGCGCAGCAGGCCGCCTCCTTCGTCGAAGACGACGCGTTCAACGCCACCATGTTCATGAGCGGCGCTGAACAGCGCTATGTCGCGGCCGAGAAGGAGATGGCGAGTTTCGTCGCCGCGGCCGTCGCCGTCCATGACCGGGCGGATGCGGAAGCGGCAAGCACCTTGCGCCGCGGGATGACGGTGATCGCCGTCGGCACCGTGATGGCGATCGTGCTGTCGATTCTGGCCGCGATCTTCTTCAGCCGGCTCATCTCGCGTCCGGTGAAGGAGATCACCCAAGCCATGCGGCGCCTGGCCGAGGGCGATCTCAAGACCAACCTCCCCTCGCCCGACCGCAGCGACGAGGTCGGTGCGATGGCCAAGGCCCTCGTCATCTTCCGCGACAACGCCGCCGAGGCGGCACGGCTCGCGGCCGCGCAGGCGGAAGAGCAGGCCGCCAAGGCCGCCCGCGCGCAGCGGCTCGAATCGCTGATGCGTGGCTTCGAAGGAAAGATCGGCGTCGTGGCAGAACAGCTCTCCGCGGCGGCGAGCGACATGACGCGGGCGGCGGCCACCATGACGAGCGCCACCGATACGGCTGCCGACCGGAGCACGATGGTCGCCAGCGCCTCGGAGGAGACCGCGGCCAATGTGCAGACGGTGGCCAGCGCCGCCGAAGAGCTCTCGGCCTCGATCAGCGAGATCGGTCGTCGCGTGCAGCAATCCTCCGAAGTGGCCGAGCGCGCCGTTCACGACGCCAACAACACCTCCTCCATCGTCGGCGAGCTGGCGCGCGGCGCGCAGAAGATCGGCGAGGTGGTCGAGCTCATCCAGCAGATCGCGTCGCAGACCAATCTCCTCGCCTTGAACGCCACCATCGAGGCGGCGCGCGCCGGCGATGCCGGCAAGGGCTTCGCCGTGGTCGCCGGCGAGGTGAAGGCGCTCGCCACCCAGACGGCCAAGGCGACCGAGGACATCGCCGCCCAGATCGGCGCCATCCAGTCCGGCACCCAGAACTCGGTATCGGCGATCGACGCGGTGGCGCGCACCATTACCGACATCAACCAGATCGCCGCGAACATCGCCTCTGCGGTCGAAGAGCAGGGCGCCGCGACCGGCGAGATCGCGCGCAACATTCAGGAGGCGGCGGCGGGTACGCAGAACGTCTCGTCCAACATCGCCGGGGTGAGCGAGGCCGTGTCGGAAAGCAGAAAGGTGGCCGAGCAGGTCCGGCGCGCCGTCGAGGTCCTGTCGCGCCAGTCGGAGACCCTGAGCCGCGAAGTCGGCGAATTCCTGGCCGGCGTCAAGGCCGCGTAAGG
>DAHUYF010000012.1 GCA_027315365.1 Rhodospirillales bacterium
TCGTGCGGCGGATCGGTCGCGGTCGCCGCGCCGGTCCAGCCGCCGCCCAGCGCCTGGTACAATCCGACCACCGCCTGCAGATAGGCGAGGCGATCCTGCACCAGCGTCGTCTCCGCCGGGAAGAGCGCGTTCTCGGTGGTCAGCACGGTGAGCAGCGTCACCGTGCCGCCGCGATACTGCGCCTCGGAGATTTCATAGGCGAGCTTGGCCTTCGCCACAGTATCTTCCTGGTCGCGGAGCTGCTCCGCCGTCTTGTGCGCGGCGATCAGCGCGTTCTCGACGTCGCTGAAGGCGGAGACCACCGCCTTGCGGTAGTTCTGGACCAGCTGCTCGTACTGCGCCTTCGACAGCTCCAGCTCGCCTTCCAGCAGCCCGCCTTCGTAGATCGGCTGCGACAGCCCCGCCGACACATCGTAGACGCGGGATCCGGCCTGCAGCAGCGAGCCGAGCGCCACGCTTTCCAACCCGCCGGCCGCGGTCAGCGTGATGTTGGGGAGGAAATTGGCGCGCGCGATCTTGATGTTGGCATTGGCGGCGACCAGCTGCGCCTCGGCCTCGGCCACGTCCGGGCGCCGGGTGAGCAGCTCGGAAGGCAGGCCCGGCGCCACCGTCGGCACCGTCAGCGCGGCGAGCGACGCCCGCGGCGTCTTGACCTGCTCCGGCGCCTGGCCGAGCAGGATGGCAAGGGCATCGAGGTTCTGCACCAGCTGCTGCTCCAGCGGCGGGATCGCGGCGCGCTGCTGCGCCACCACCGTCTGCTGCTGCGTCACATCGAGCCGGGTCGCGGTTCCCGCCTCCTGCTGCGCCACCACGCCCTTGAGCGCGTCCTGGGCGGTGGCGAGATTCTCCTGCGCCACCCGGATCTCCTCGCCGAGCGCCAGGACCTGGAAATAGGTGGTCGCCACGCCGCTCTGCACGGTGAGCGCGACCACCTGCTTGGCGTAGCGGCTGGCCATCGCCGAGGCTTTGGCGCCTTCGAGCGCCGCGTGGTTCTTGTCCCAGAAGTCGAGCTGATAGCTGACCGTCGGCTCCAGCAGGAAGTCGTTGAATGCGAAAACCTGCGGCCCGAACACCAGCCGCTGGCGCTGCGCCTGGGCCGCGCCGCTGACCGTCGGCAGCAGCGCGGCGCCGGCGATGCGCACCTGCGCGTCGGCCTGGCGGACGGCCGCCACCGCCGCCGCCAGGTCGAAATTGGCCGCCTGCGCCCGGGCCATGAACTCGTCCAGCTCGGACGAGCCGAAGCCGCGCCACCAATCGGCCGCGGGCCATGTCGCCGCGCCCTTCATCTCGCGCCATTCCGTCGGCACGGTGATCGCCGGCCGCTTGTAGTCGGGCCCGAGATCGCAGCCCGCGGGCAGCGCGGCGGCCGCCAGGACGAGGGCGGCGTGCGCGCCGCGCTTCAGCCGGTGCGTCATGGCCGTCACTCCTCCGACGGCGCGACCGGCGCGCAATTCGTGCGCCCGGACATGACGCAGTCCTGCAGCGTCGAGGTGGCGCGCAGTTCCCGCACCAGCAGCAGGCAGGCCAGGGCGAGAAACAGGATCACCGCCACGCCGGCCAGGCTGCGGGTGATCCGGCTGTCGTCGTCATTGTCGTCATCGTCGCGCCGGATCATGCGCGCCCGTCCCGCCGGTATCGGAGCCTGTCCGAGGCGTCGAGGTGCGCGAGGTCCACGGGTGCCGTCATCGCCTGTCGTCACTCGCCGGGCACGTTGACCGGTCCGCCGACGCGCCGCCGGCCCCCGGCGAGCCAGTTCGCCGCCCGGTCGAGATAGAGATAGATCACCGGCGTCGTATAGAGCGTCAGCACCTGCGAGACGAGCAGGCCGCCGATGATGGCGATGCCGAGCGGCCGGCGCAGCTCTGAGCCGGCGCCATGCGAGATCGCCAGCGGCAGGCCGCCGAACAGCGCCGCCATCGTCGTCATCATGATCGGCCGGAAGCGCAGCAGGCAGGCCTGGTGGATCGATTCGAGCGAGCTCTTGCCCTCGTTGCGCTCGGCCTCGAGGGCGAAGTCGATCATCATGATCGCGTTCTTCTTGACGATGCCGATGAGCAGGATGATGCCGATCAGCGCGATGACGCTGAGATCGTAATGGAACAGCATGAGCATGATCAGCGCGCCGACGCCGGCCGAGGGCAGCGCCGACAGGATGGTGATCGGGTGGATATAGCTCTCGTAGAGCATGCCGAGCACGATATAGACCACGAAGATCGCCGCCAGCACCAGCAGCGGCGTCGAGGACAGCGACGATTGGAAGGCCTGCGCGGTGCCCTGGAACGAGCCCTGCAAGGTGGCCGGCACGCGCAGCTCCTCCTGCATCGCCTGGATACGGTCGACCGCCTGGCCCAGCGCGAAGCCCGGGGCGACGTTGAAGGAGAGCGTCACCGAGGGGAACTGGCCCTGATGGTTGACGGTCAGCGGTTCGATCTTGTTGACGAAGTGCACCACCGCGCTCAGCGGCACCTGCACGCCGCCGGCGCCGATCAGGTAGATGCGCGACAGCGCCGCCGGGTCGTCCTGGAATCGCGGCTGGACCTCGAGGATGAGCCGGTACTGGTTGGTGGCGGTGTAGATCGGCGCGATCATCCGCTGGCCGAAGGCGTCGTAGAGCGTGTTGTCGATGAGCGCGACCGACAGGCCCAGCCGGTAGGCGGTATTGCGGTCGATCTCGATGGCGACGTGGGGCGCGGCGATCTGCTGGTCGGTGGCGACGTCCTGCAGCTCGCGCATCCGCCTCATGTGCTGCTCGATGATCGGTGCCCAGTGGTTGAGCTCTTCGGTGTCGGTGTCGCTGAGCGTGTACTGGTAGAGGGTCTGGGTGAGGCGGGCGCCGATCTGGATGTCCTGGCCCGCCTGCATGTAGTACTTCGCACCCTGCACCTCGGCGACCTGCGGCCGCAGTCGCTGGATGATCTGCTGCGCCGTCGCCTGGCGCTCGCCGAACGGCTTCAACTGGATGAACATGCGCGCCGTGTTCTCGGCGGAGTTGTAGCCGGTCGAGCCGACGAATCCCACCACCGCCTGCACGCCGGGATCGCGCTCGATGATGCGCGAGAATTGCTGCTCGATTTCAGCCGTGGCGGCGAAGGAGCTGTCCTGCCGCGCGTCCGCCTCGCCGAAGATGAAGCCGGTGTCCTGCTCGGGGAAGAAGCCCTTGGGGATGTAGACGTAGAGCATCCCCGTGACGACGACGAGGGCGAGGGTGATCACCAGCATCGACGGCTGGTGGCGGAAGACCCAGTGCAGGCCGCGATCGTAGAAGGCGAGCGTGCGCTCGAAGAAATGCTCGGCCATGCGGTTCAGCCGGCCGCCGCTCTCCGGCTTCTCGCGCCGCAGGAAACGCGCGCACATCACCGGCGTCAGCGTCAGCGAGACGAAGGCGGAAACGACCACCGCCGTCGTCACCGTCATGGCGAATTCGCGGAAGAGGCGGCCGATGATCCCCGACATGAACAGCAGCGGGATGAAGACGGCGACGAGCGAGAAGGTGATGGAGACGATGGTGAAGCCGATCTGCCCCGCGCCTTTCAGCGCGGCGTCGAACGGCCGGTCGCCCAGCTCGATGTAGCGGACGATGTTCTCGATCATCACGATGGCGTCGTCGACGACGAAGCCCACCGCGATGGTGAGGCCCATCAGCGACAGATTGTCGAGGCTGTAGCCGAGGACGTACATGACGCCGAAGGTGCCGATCAGCGACAGCGGCACGGCCACCGCCGGAATGATCGTCGCCCAGAGCTTGCGCAGGAAGAGAAAGATCACCATCACCACCAGCGCGCAGGTGATGAGCAGCGTGATCTCGACGTCGTGGACCGAGGCACGGATGGTCTCCGAGCGGTCGGACAGCAGGTCGACATGCACTGCGGGCGGGATCGATGCCACCAGCCCCGGCATCATCTGCTTGACCTTGTCGACGATGGCGATGGTGTTGGCGCCGGGCTGACGCATGATCAGCAGCAGCTCGCCCTGCCGGCTGTTGTACCAGGCGCCGGTCCGGGGATATTGCGAGCTGTCGATCGCGTCGCCGACATCCCTGACCCGCACCGGCGCGCCGTTGCGGTAGGCGATGATCACGTCGCGGTAGCCGGCGGCGGTGAGCAGCTGATCGTTGGTGTCGAGGGTGTAGGTCTGGTGCTTGCCTTCGAGCGTGCCTTTGGGCTGGTCGAGGGTCGCCGAGACCAGGGCGCTGCGCACATCCTCGAGCCCGAGCCCCTTGGCGGCGAGTGCCACGGGGTTGATCTGGACATGCGCGGCGTATTGCTGCTCGCCGGCGACGATCACCTGCGACACGCCGTCGATCTGCGACAGTTTCTGCGCCAGGATGGTGTAGGCGTAGTCGTCGACCCGGTAGATCGGCATCGCGTCGGAATAGACCGCGTAGATCAGCATCGCCCGGTCCGCCGGGTTGACCTTCCGATAGGTCGGCGGATTCGGCAGGTTCGGCGGCAGCACGCCGCCCGCCGCGTTGATCGCCGTCTGCACGTCCTCCGCCGCCCCGTCGATGGCGCGGTTCAGCGCGAATTGCAGCGTGATCAGCGTCGTGCCGAGGCCGCTGGTCGAGGTCATCTGGGTGAGGCCGGGGATCGAGGCGAATTGCTGCTCGAGCGGCGTCGCCACCGAGGAGGCCATGGTGTCGGGGCTGGCGCCGGGGAACTGCGCCGCCACGGTGATGGTCGGGAAGTCGACATTGGGCAGCGCCGCCACCGGCAGCAGCTGATAGGTCGCCATGCCGAAGACGAGAATGCCGAGCATCAGCAGCGACGTCGCGATCGGGCGGCGGATGAAGATCTCGGATATGGTCACGGTCGCGGGGGCCTGTCGCTGTCGCTGCGGGACGGCGCGGCTCAGCCGGTCCCGGCGCCGGCGCCGGCCGCGCCCGGTTGGCCGGTGCGGATCTTCACCTTGGCGCCGTCGGTGAGCCGGTACTGGCCGTCGACGACGACCTTCTCGCCGACGGCGAGGCCCTTGGCGACCACCGCCACATCGTCCTGCGTCGCCGCCACCGCGACGTCGCGGTGCTCGACCGTGTCGTCGGGCTTGATGACGTAGACGTAGTCGCCGCCGGGCCCGTGCATCACCGTCTGCGCCGGCACGGTGACGGCGTTCTCGCGCTGGCCGAGGACGAGGCGCGCATTGACGAACTCGCCCGGCCACAGCCGTTCGTCCTCATTCGCGAAGGTGCCTTTGAGCTGGACCGTGCCGGTGGTCGCGTCCACCTGGTTGTTGATCAGCGTGAGCTCGCCCCGCGACAGCAGCGTCTGGTCGTCGCTGCCATAGGCGAGCACGGCGAGCGGCGCCGTCGCCTGGTTGCGGCGGATCGCGTCGAGCTGGTCCTGCGGCACCGGGAAGCTGACATAGATCGGCTTGATCTGCGCGATCGTGACCAGCGCCGTGCTTTGCGACGCCTGCACGAAATTGCCGGGATCGACCAGCCGCGCGCCGGTGCGGCCGTCGATCGGCGCGCGCACATCGGCATAGACCAGGTTGAGCTGATCCGCCTGCACCTGCGCCTGATCGCCCTTGACCGTGGCCTCGAGCTGCGCGACCAGCGCCTTCTGGTCGTCATAGGCCTGCTTGGTCTGGTAGCCCGGCCCGACCAGCCCGGCATAGCGCTTGAGGTCGACCTCGGCGCCGGCGAGCTGCGCCTCGTCCTTCTCCTGCGTCGCCTTGGCCTGGTCGAGCGTCGCCTGGAACGGCCGGGGATCGATCTGGAGCAGGCGGTCGCCGGCCTTGACCTCCTGCCCCTCGCGATAGAACACCTGCATGATCTCGCCGTCGACCCGGGTGCGGATGGTGACCATGTAATGCGCCTGCACCGTGCCGAGCCCGCGCACGAAGATCGGCACCGTCCGGGTCTCGGCGGTGCCGGCGGTGACCGGGATCTCCTGTTGCCGCGCCGGCCCGGCGGCGCTGGCATGCTCGGACCAGTCGAGCGAGCGCCAGACCGCGGCCCCGGCGGCCAGGGCGGCGGCCAGGGGGAGGATAACGCCGAGTCGCGGCAGTCTCGCGGTCATGGTCGGTTTGCTGGCGGGGACGTTAGAGGAAGACGGCTGTCATACGCAATGCCCCGGGCCCGCATCCCCGGCCGGCCGCCGGCGCCC
>DAHUYF010000020.1 GCA_027315365.1 Rhodospirillales bacterium
TCCCACTCGATCGTCCCCGGCGGCTTGCTGGTGATGTCGTAGACGACGCGGTTGATGCCGCGCACCTCGTTGATGATGCGGGTGGCGGCGCGGCCGAGGAATTCGTGCGGGAAGGGGAAATAATCGGCGGTCATGCCGTCGGTCGAGGTCACCGCACGCAATGCGCAGACCTGGTCGTAGGTGCGGCCGTCGCCCATGACGCCCACGCTCTTCACCGGCAGCAGCACGGCGAAGGCCTGCCAGATGGCGTCGTAGAGGCCGGCGTTGCGGATCTCCTCGAGATAGATCGCATCCGCCTTGCGCAGGAGATCGAGCTTGTCGCGCGTCACCGCGCCGGGAATCCGGATGGCGAGGCCCGGGCCCGGGAAGGGGTGGCGATTGACCAGCCGGTCCGGCAATCCCAGCTCGCGGCCAAGCGCGCGCACCTCGTCCTTGAAGAGTTCGCGCAAGGGCTCGACCAGCTTCAGCTTCATGCGCTCGGGCAGCCCCCCGACATTGTGGTGCGACTTGATGGTGACGCTGGGGCCGCCGGTGAAGCTCACGGATTCGATGACGTCGGGATAGAGCGTGCCCTGCGCCAGGAACTCGGCGCCGCCGATCTTGTGCGCCTCGGCGTCGAACACGTCGATGAAGGTGGCGCCGATGACCTTGCGCTTGCGCTCGGGGTCGTCGACGCCCTCGAGCTTCTCGAGGAACAGCGCGCTCGCATCGCTGTGGATCAGCGGGATGTTGTAGTGGTCGCGGAACAGCGCCACCACCTCCGCCGCTTCGCCGGCGCGCAGCAACCCGTGATCGACGAAGATGCAGGTGAGCTGGTCGCCGATCGCCTCGTGCAGCAGCGCGGCGGCGACCGAGCTGTCGACGCCGCCGGAGAGGCCGCAGATGACGCGGCCGCGCCCGACCTGCGCCCTGATGCGCTCGATCGCCTGGGCGCGGAACGCCGCCATGGTCCACTCGCCGCGGCAGCCGGCGACGCGGTGGGTGAAGTTGCGCAGCAGCGCTGCGCCCTGCGGCGTGTGGATGACCTCGGGATGAAACATGGTGCCGTAGAAGCGGCGGCGATCGTCGGCGACGACGGCAAACGGCGCGCCCTCGCTGACGGCGACCGCGCGGAAGCCGTCCGGCAGCGCCTCGACCCGGTCGCCGTGGCTCATCCACACCTGCTCGCGGCTGCCCTTGGGCCAGAGCCCCGCGAAGAGGGCGCACTCCTCGATCACGTCGATGAAGGCGCGGCCGAATTCGCGATGGTCGGAGGCCGCCACCCGGCCGCCGAGCTGCGCGCACATGGTCTGCTGGCCGTAGCAGATGCCGAGCACCGGCACGCCCAGCTCGAAGACGCGCTGCGGCGCGCGGGGTGAATCCCCCTCGTTCACCGAGGCCGGGCCGCCGGAGAGGATGATCGCCTTGGGCGCGAAGGCCGCGAGCCGCTCGGCGGCGATGTTGAAAGGATGGATCTCGCAATAGACGCCGCTTTCGCGCAGCCGGCGCGCGATGAGCTGCGTCACCTGGCTGCCGAAATCGAGGATCAGGACGCGCTCGGTCATGTCAGACGCTCCGCAAGGCGGTCGAGACTAGCCCCCACCTCACCCTCCCGCTACGCGGGTCCCTCCCTCTCCGCCCCCGGGGGCGGAGAGGGTTGGGGTGAGGTGGGGGCGCTGTGTTGCTCAGGCTTCTCTGCCGCCTTGCGCTCCATCACCGCGACGAAGAAGCCGTCGGTGCCGTGGCGCGCCGGGCTGAGGCGCAGCATGTCGCCGGCGGCCGGCGGCTCGCCGCCGATCGTCTCGGCCCAGACCGCGGCGATGGGCAGCAGCGTGAAATCGGGATGGCCCGCGAGAAAGCGCTCGACCTGCATCTCATCCTCCTCGCGCAGCAGCGAGCAGGTGGCGTAGACGAGCCGCCCGCCCGGCTTCACCAGGCGCTGGGCGCTGTCGAGGATATCCGCCTGGAGCGCCGCAAGCTCGGCCAGATCCTCCGGCTTGAGCCGCCATTTGGCGTCGGGGTTGCGCCGCCAGGTGCCGGTGCCGGTGCAGGGCGCGTCGACGAAGACGCGGTCGAAGCTGGCGGCATGGCGCTTCACCCATTTGTCGCGCGCGCCGGAGAGCGGCACGCGCTGGACAATGCTGGCGCCGGCACGGCGCAGGCGCTGGGTGGCGCGCTCCAGCCGCGGCGCCGAGACGTCGCAGGCGACGAGATGGCCGCGATTGCCCATCGCGGCCGCCAGGGCCAGGGTCTTGCCGCCGGCGCCGGCGCAGAAATCGGCGACGCGCATCCCCGGCCGCGCATCGGCGAGCAGCGCCGCGACCTGCGAGCCCTCGTCCTGCACCTCGATGAGGCCGTCGCGGAAGGCGTCGAGCGTCGCCAGCGGAATCCGCTCGAAGACGCGCAGGCCCAGCGGCGACAGCGTCGTGCGCGCCGCCTCGACCCCGTCGCGCAGCAGCGCCGCCCGCACCGCTTCGCGGTCCCTGGCCTTGAGCCGGTTGACGCGCAGATCGAGCGCCGCGCCTTCGTTGAGCGCCGCCATCTCGCGCGCCAGCCCGCGGCCGAGCGCCGCCTCCAGATGCGGCGTGAGCCAGGCCGGGTAGTTGCCGCGCACCTCGGGCGGCATGTCGCGGTTTTCCCGCTTCTCGCGCGCCAGCGCCTCGACCAGCCGCGCCTCCTCGCGCGACAGCGGCTGCGGCCGGAAGCGATCGCCGTCGCAGGCGCCGGCGATCGCCGCCGGCGCCCAGTCCTCGACCAGCGCCAGCGCCGCCAGCATGCGCCGGCGGGCGTCGAGCGGCAGGCCCGCCCCCTGGCGCTCGATCCACCAGTCGAGCGCCGCGCGCCGGCGCAGCACGGCATAGATGTGCTCGGAGATCGCGCCGCGGTCGCCGGAACCGGCGAAGCGGTGGCTGCGGAAATATCCTGCGACGATGTCGTCGGCCGGGGCGCGGCCCTGATCGATCTTCTCGAGCAGGCCGATCGCCGCCTCGATGCAGGCGCCGGGGGTCATGGGAAGCTCTCAGCCATCAGCCGTCAGCTTTCAGCCAGGCCCACAACTGACGGCTGACAGCTCACAATTCCTGCCGATAATTCGGCGCTTCGCGGGTGATGGCGATGTCGTGGACATGGCTTTCGCGCAGGCCCGCGCCGGTGATCTGCACGAAGCGGCAATTCTGCTGCATCTCGGCGATGGTGCGGTTGCCGGTATAGCCCATGGCGGCGCGCAAGCCGCCGACGAGCTGGTGGATGACGTTGCCGACCGGCCCCTTGTGCGGCACGCGGCCCTCGACGCCCTCCGGCACCAGCTTCAGGGCGCTGGTGACCTCCTGCTGGAAATAACGGTCGGCCGAGCCGCGCGCCATGGCGCCGACCGAGCCCATGCCGCGATAGGATTTGTAGGTACGGCCCTGATAGAGGAAGACCTCGCCCGGGCTCTCGTCGGTGCCGGCGAAGAGCGAGCCGAGCATGGCGCAATCGGCGCCGGCGGCGATCGCCTTGGCGAGATCGCCGGACAGTTTGATGCCGCCATCGGCGATCACCGGCACGCCCTTCTTGCGCGCCGCCGCCACCACGTCGAGGATCGCGGTGAGCTGCGGCATGCCGACGCCGGCGACCATGCGGGTGGTGCAGATCGAGCCCGGGCCGATGCCGGCCTTGACCGCATCGGCGCCGGCGGCGATCAGCGCCTCGGCGCCCTCGGCGGTGGCGATGTTGCCGGCGATGATCTGGGTGTAGTTGGTGAGCCGCCGGATGCGCCGCACCGTCTCGAGCACGCGCTCGGAATGGCCATGCGCGGTATCGACCACCAGCACGTCGACCCCGGCGTCGAACAGCGCCTCGCCGCGCGCCACCCCGTCATCGCCGGTGCCGGTCGCCGCGGCGACGCGCAGCCTGCCGTGATCGTCCTTGCAGGCATGCGGGAATTTCTGCGACTTCTCGATGTCCTTGACGGTGATCAGGCCGACGCAGCGATAGGCGTCGTCGACCACCAGCAGCTTCTCGATGCGATGCTGGTGGAGGAGCCGCATCGCCTCCTCGCGCTTCACCGTCTCGCGCACGGTGACCAGCTTGTCGCGGGTCATCAGCTCCGAGATCGGCTGCTTGGCGTTGTTGGCAAAGCGCACGTCGCGGTTGGTGACGATGCCGACCAGCTTCTGCGAGCCGCGCTCGACCACCGGGATGCCGGAGATGCGGTTGTCGGCCATCAGCTTCAGGGCGTCGGCCAGCGTCTCGTGCGGCCCGATGGTGACCGGGTTCACCACCATCCCGGCCTCGAACTTCTTGACCTTGCGCACCTCGTTCGCCTGCTCGGCGATGCCGAGATTGCGGTGGATGACGCCGAGCCCGCCGGCCTGCGCCATGGCGATGGCGAGCGCGCTCTCGGTCACCGTGTCCATCGCCGCCGAGAGCAGCGGAATGCCGAGGCTCACCTCGCGGGTGAGCCTGGTGCGGGTATCGGTCTCGGTGGGCAGGATCGACGAGGCCGCAGGAACCAGCAGGACATCGTCGAATGTGAACGCCTGTCGGATTTCCATGCTGCCATTCCCTTCCCGTGGCGGGAAATTTGGGTTGGCGACGCACTATACACAATAGGGGAGGCAAGGGAAGCGCCGTGATCCGCGCGACGGCGATGGCGGCTATGCGTCGTTCCGGCCGCGAAACCCTTGCGCCACGACATAGACTTCCGCCGATTCGGTGCGGCTGGCCGGCGGCTTGGCATGGCGCAGGCCGGCGAAGTCGCGCTTCAGAGTCGCCAGCAGCTCGCCCTCGGCGCCGCCCTGGAAGACCTTGGCGATGAAGACGCCGCCCGGCGCCAGCACCTCGCGGGCGAAGGCGAAGGCGGCCTCGGCCAGGCCGACGACGCGCAGATGGTCGGTCGCGGCATGGCCGGTGCTGGGCGCCGCCATGTCGCTGAGCACGATGTCGGCCGGGCCGCCCAGCGCCTCGCGCAGCGCCGCCGGCGCCGCCGGGTCGAGGAAATCGCCGCGCAGCAGCACCGCACCGGGGATCGGATCGACCGCCAGCAGGTCGATGCCGACGACGCGGCCCCTGCCCGCCGCCGCGCGGACGCGCTCGACCGCCACCTGCGTCCAGCCGCCCGGTGCCGCGCCGAGGTCGACCACCCTGAGGCCGGGCTTCAGGAAGCGGAAGCGGTCGTCGAGCTCGATCAGCTTGAAGGCGGCGCGCGAGCGGTAGCCCAGGCGTTTCGCCTCGCTGACATAGGGGTCGTTGAGCTGGCGCTCGAGCCATTGCGTCGAGGAGGCGCTGCGCCGGGCGGCGGTCTTGACCCGCACCGCCGGCCGCCGCGAGGTGGAAGGCGCGCCGCCGCCGCGCCGCCGCGCGCCGCGCCTGGTCACGACGCGCCGTCGCCGATCAGGCCGAGCAGGATGCCTTCCCGGATGCCGCGATCGGCGACGCGCAGCCGGCCCACCGGCCACAGCCGGCAGATCGCCTCGAGAATGGCGCAGCCGGCCAACACGAGATCGGCGCGCTCGCTGCCGATGCAGGGATGGGCGGCGCGCGCCGCGTAGCCGAGCGCGGCCAGCCGTGCCGAGACCCGGCGCACCTGCTCGAAGGTCAGCGCGCTGCCGTCGACCTGCGACCGGTTGTAGCGCGGCAGGTCGAGATGGATGCCGGCGAGCGTGGTCACCGTCCCCGACGAGCCCAGCATCTGCAGCTCGCCGCGGGCGATGCGCGCGCCCAGCCCGGGGCGCTCGGCGAAGGGCCGGAACGCGTCCAGCATCTCCGCGACCATGGCGTCATAGGTCGCGCGCGACACCTCCCGGCCGCCATAGCGGTCGGCAAGCGTGACCACGCCGTGCGGCAGCGACAGCAAATCCTCGACCAGCGGCGGCAGGCGGTCGTCGCACGGCACCTTGATCGAGACCACCTCGGTCGAGCCGCCGCCGATATCGAAGGCCATGGCATGCGCCACCCGCCGGTCGAGCAGCGGCGCGCAGCCGGCGACCATCAGCCGCGCCTCCTCGTCGCTGCCGATGATCTCGATGGCGAGCCCGGTCTCGGCCCGCACGCGCTCCAGGAACTCGGCGCAATTGGCGGCGCGGCGGCAGGCCTCGGTCGCGACATAGCGCGCCCGTGTCACCCGGCGCTGGGCGATCTTGCCGGCGCAGATGCGCAGCGCCTCGATGGTGCGCGCCATCGCCGCCGCGGACAGCACCCCGCTCGCCGCCAGCCCCTCGCCCAGCCGGACGATGCGCGAGAAGGCGTCGACGACGCGGAATCCCCGCCCCTCGGCGCGGGCCACCAGCAGGCGGCAATTATTGGTGCCGAGATCGAGCGCGGCATAGGTTGCGCCCTCGGCCGCCGCCCAGCCGGACGCCGCGGCGCCGCGGGCAAACGCGGGGGCGGGCGAGAGATCGGCGGGCGCGGGCTTGTCCACGGGCGGGCGGGGCTCAATTCACGACATATTCATGACACGGCTGCAATGCTATCCCAGGATGCCGCGGTTGCGAAGCGCGGTCTCGCCCGCGCCCGCCCTCTACCCAGGCCGGTCGGGGTATGCTATCTAGCGACCAGGGCTCGGTTAATCCCTGTTGGGGGATCGTCTAACGGTAGGACAGCGGACTCTGACTCCGCCGGTCTAGGTTCGAATCCTAGTCCCCCAGCCAAACCCCAGCCCATCCCGCAGAAAACCTCGCGCGTGCCGGGCTCCGTCCCCGGCCTGTGGCACATGATCGTGACACAGGCCCGACCGGAGCGGGCATGTCCACGGGCCATTTACATCTCTTCAAGCGCGCCGGCCGATACTGGTGGCGACGACGCCTTCCCGCCCCGCTGAGCGCCGCGCTCGGCATCGCGCAGGTGCGACGATCTCTTCGCACCGCCGAGCCCGCGATCGCGCGCCGGCGCGCGCGGCGGGCGAGCGTCGCCTTCGATGGCTGGCTGGCGATGGTGGAGAAGAACATGGCGGAAGGACGCGGCGCGCCGACGCAGGACGAGCTGAAACGGGTTCTCGACGACCTCTTCGAGAAGGTGCTGGCCGATGGCGAACTGGCGCGCGCCATGCGGCCGCCGGGGCCGCCGGAGTGGATCGTCGAAGGGCCGGACGATCCCGACGATCCCGAGCAGATGGCGGAGGCGGCGGCGCGCGCGGCGGAGGCCGCGCCTTCGGCTCAAATCCCGAAGCTGCGCGACGATCTCTTCCTCAACGATTGCTCGGCCGTGATGCCGGACCTCGACGCGGTGCTCGCCGCTCGCGGGTTCGCCGATCTCGACCGATCCTCGCCGCAGTTTCGTGTCTTCCTCCGCGAGGCCATGCGCGTCTACATCCAGGCGCGCGAGGCGGACGCCGAACGCGAGGAGCGCGCAGTCTACATCGAGGATCAGCGCGACCGTCGCGCCCTGCCCGTGCCGCTCACCACCTTGCCAGCGATCCCCACATCGCCGGCACCGACGCCCAGCACATCGCCGCTGCCCGCACTGGCGGTCGCTACTGAATTGGCGCAAGCCGGCGCGCCGCGGCGCGCCGGCCCTGTTCCTCGCCTCGTAGACGAGTTCGAGGCATGGCGCGACGCCATGGCGGGAAACGCCTGGGGCGACAAGCACGCGCGCGACAGCGCGGCCGCGTTGAAGCTGTGGCGCGAGCTGATGGGAGAGCAATTCCGCCTCGACGAGGTATCGAAGCGGCAGGCCTGGCAATTCCGAAAGGAGCTTGGCCGGATGCCGAAGCTCCACGGAAAAAGCGTATTCACCGGCTTGAACGCGCGCAATGCCATCGCGCGAGCCGACGCCATCGAGCGCGGCGAGTTCGATCCGGCCGAGATTTCCAACGTGCTGCGCAAGGACGAAGCCGTGGCGCGGCTCTCCAAGAAGACGCAGAACAAGCATCTCGACTTTTTCATCGGCTTCTACAACTGGCAGGCCATCGCCGACTACAAGCTCGAAAACCCATTCACCGGCACGCTGCACAAGAAGCGCGAGATACGGCGCGACGCTGTCGAGACGCGGACGGCCCTCGACGACGAATTCCAAATCCGGCTGTTCTCGTCGCCGGTCTGGCGCGGCTCTGTCTCCGCCTACTACCGGGCCAAGCCGCGCCCGATCGAAAAGGGCGGCGTCATCATCCGCGACGCCCTCTTCTGGCTGCCGCTGCTCGCCGCATTCCAAGGGCTCCGACTTACCGAGGCCCTACAGCTCTTCGTCGATGACGTGGTGCCGGCGCACGGCACGCAGTGGATTTGCGTCCGCCGTGGTCGCGGTCGCCGCGTCAAGACCGAGGCGGGCCTGCGCGAGATTCCCGTTCATCCCGAAGTCCGCCGGATCGGGTTCATCGACTACGTCGAGCAGCAGCGCGCCGCAGGACAGCTTCGCCTCTTCCCCGACTACGCGCCGGACCCGGACCAACACGCAGACGCCGACCGCTTCTCAAAGAACTTCGGCTACTATCGCCGCGCAATCGACTGCGGCGATCTGTGGAAGGATTTCCACGCGGAGCGGCATACCGTTGACACTGTCTTAATCCGCGCCGGCGTGCGCTCGCGCCTCGTCGCGAGCATCTGCGGACACATGGCGGCCATCTCGAAGCGCGACCGCTCGCCATGACGAACAGGCTGTATTTCGGGGGCTACAAGCCCGCGGCCCTCATCGGCGCCATCAACTGCATCGCGTATCCCGGGCTCAATCTGTCTCATCTCTACACCGACGCCGCGCGCGTCAGCCTTGCGGCGGCTGAGTAGCCCGCTGAAGCTGCGTCTACGCGCGCACCTGGCGCAAAGCTCGGGCCACCTCTTCGGATACGCCGAGCGCATCGCGGATACGCTCGACCGGCGCCCCATAAAGCTTCTCGACGAAGAGGCGCTTGACGAGACCCTTGAACTCGCTGCTGCCCAGGTCGATCTCGACCCGCTTCGCGGCGCCTTGGGGGATGCCGAGCCGGGCGCCGTCCGCGGCTCGCTGTGCGGCGGACTTCTCGAGCCGCGCGACGCGCCGCTCGAGGTCTTGAACGCGTTTCGCCAAATCGCCGGAGCCTTTCGCCGACCCGCGGACGCCGGCATCAACCTTGGCTTGGACGGCCGCTGACACCCACGCGCCGAGCTTCATTCCGGCGCGGTCCGCCGCCGCCTTCGCCCGACGCTGCAAATCCGGGGCAACGTCCCTCACCGTCCATCGCCCGCCGCTGCCGCTCGCTCTCGCCACCTTCGCCCCCTGGTTGACGCAGCCTATCACGGGCGGCTCATGTCTGCCAATTGGCTGACATGCGGTTGGCGCGCCGAGCCGGCCTTCGGGTGTGGTCCCGGCCACTTTGTTAATTGCATCTCAACCAGTGCGCGAGTAGCATTCTCGCCTCTGCGGGGGAACCAGCATGACCATCGAACTTGGTGTTTCCGCGCGACTGCTCGCCCCGGCGGAAGCGGACGCCCTTAGCGTTCGCTTCATCGACTATTGGCATCGCCTTACCCAAGGGCATCGGGCTCCGTCGCGACGCGATGTAGACCCGCTCGATTTGCGGCCGTGGATCGGCCGCATCCATCTTTGGGAACGGCTCTACGACGGCGATTTCAGATGCCGCATCTGGCCGACACACACCACTGAAACCAGCGGCTCTATCCGGGAGGGCAGCCGTGCCAGCGCGATGTGGCCGATGCCATATGGAGCGACCGTCCTTGAGCACTATCAGAAGACCATGGAATGCAAGAATCCGACGGTCCATCGGGTGAAGTTCGCGTTCCAGGGAGAGAATTGGACATATGACCGGGTGGCGCTGCCTCTAGCACCATCCTCAGACACGCCGCCAATGCTCTTGAATTACACCGTGCTCGGCGACCGGCTTCCTTGGCAACGGTTGCAGGCGGCGCTCGACAAGGTCGCGGAAGGCAAGTGGGGACACGGGGCAGCCGTCAAGCACGTGTCTGCCGAATCGAGCCCCACCCACCGTGCCATGGAAGCGCTGTCGGGCGAACGTCGACTCGTGGAGCGTGTGCTTCGCCTCTGGCAGGAAATGGCGACAGGCCAGCGCTGGCCGACGATGGCGAACCTTGACCCGTGGATGGTAGGCGACGACTGGGCTAACTGCGCGCTGGTGAGGTTAGGCGCGGACCTTTGGCAATCGAGCTTCATCTTCGTCGGGGATCGCCTCGCGCCCGCGCCCGATCAATCTCTAGACGGGCTGCCGCTTTCGACCTGCCCTCGTAGCTCAGTGCTTGGCAGCCTATTGAAGAACCTCTGGCGACTTCGGGCGCATCCGCAGCCGCTGAGCGTCGAAGGGGCCGCCGAGCACATGGACAATCCAGTTCTCTATCGAGGCGTGTTGATGCCGTTGTCAGAGGACGGCGCGAGAATGGACACGGTCTTCGCTGCTGCCACCTGCGGCGAGCAACGCATGGACGAGCGATCCGTGCAGACCGGTCCCTGATCTACGGTGAATGTGGATCGCCAATCGAGGACAGCCATCCGACTGCCATATGGCTGACACGCGGCACGGCGAGCCAAGGCGGCGTCCCCCTCAAAGCCTTAGCGTGTCATCGTCCTCGACGAGCGGGCGGCTAGGCTCGGTTTCGCGCTCACGCTGACGCGACGAAGCGCAGCCTCCGCCGCCTGCCACCGAAAGGCAGCCGGAACCACGCCCGCAGCGGCGCGACATCATCAGCACGGCACCGACCGCGTGCTCGAATCCGAGCGCGCGCGCCTTCATGGCGAGCGGGCGGGTCCAGGGCGAATTCTCATCGCCCTTTTTTCTATATCCGGGCGGCACCGTCGGCAAAAACTGCGTCCGGTACCACCTGACGTATTGAGACCAGAGCCAGCAGAACCGCGCCGCCGCCTCCCGCCGGCCGTGGTTTTCGAAGGCGGCCACGGCCGCCTGGAACATGGCGCGATAGTCAGCGTCCGTCATCGCATCACCTCATCGTTCGAGAACCCGGTCAGGCGCGCGTCGCGCGCGTCCGAGCATCATCGCAGCGCGCGCCGCCGCCGCCGCGCCGTCGACCCGCGCCGCGACGCGGGCGACGAAGGCCCATACCTCCGCCCAAGCCGGGGCGAGGCGGCGTCGCAGCGCATCCCGTTCCGGCGGCGGCATCGCCGGGGCGATCCGGAACGTCGGCCGCGAAACATCGCCGGTCGCGGCGAGCACCTGGCCCTCGGCGAAGGCCTCCACGCCGGCGCAGAGCGCCGCCGCGCGTTCCCGCTCGGCCGCCACCGCCGCGCGGTCCGCCGCAGCTTCCGCGCGGCCGCGCGCCGCATCGCCCAGGGTGAGCGCAGCGAGCGTCGCCGCGCGGCTCGCGGCTTCCGCCTCGCTCTTCATCGTCGAGTAGCGGCGCCGGATGTCCTCGTGTCGCGCGTTCGAGCCCTTGACGCCGCGTTCGAGCCCGAGCGGCGCCATCGCGGCAGCATAGGCGTCTTGCAGGCGGGAGAGTTTGGCCGCGCCGTCGAACCATCGGGCGGCGTTGAGCCTGATGCGCGGTCCGCGGCGCCGCGGCGAGTCATCGATCACCGAAAGGGTGGCGGCGATATGCGGGGTCGACTCGTCGAGATGTGCGACACAATTGGCGAGATTCCTGCCCGCCTCCGCACGCAGGAATGCGAGCGAAGCGTCGCGCCATGCCTCGAAACGCGCCGCGTCCCACGAGCCGGCCTCGTGCGCGCGACCTGGCCGGAAGAATTCGGGTGAGGCCGTCAACAAGACCTCCACTGCGAGCACCGCGCCCTTGCGCTGGCGGTCGGGATCGAGACCGGCGCCAAGCATGCGGCCGCGCACATCCGCCACCACATCGCGAGAACCGACGAGCAGCTCGATGCCCCGTTCGGGATCCGCGTTCGCCGGCGCGTGCCCTGCAAGTCGCAGATTGTGGCCGCCATGTGTCCGCAGCTCTCCCCAGCTCTTCACCTTCGCGATGCGCAAGATGGCGAACGGTCCCATCCTGTCCTCCAGCACCGTGCGTCTGCGATATGGAAGCGCGGCACGACCTCCGCAACTCGCGCCGGCGCCAGCGCCGTCAGGCGGTGGGGCCGTACCCACTACGGAACAAGGGCGGCCAAGAGGCCGCCCTTGTTCCCGTGGGCGGGGCTCCGCCCTCAACCCGCTGCGGCGCGCTGCGCCGCGTCGGAGCGCCGGCCCCGACAACCCCGGGTCAGGACGTGGCCGCCCCCACACCCCCGCGCGCCGCCCGGCGCACGACCCACGCCCGCCAGCCGCCGGCGACGAGCACGCGGCGCAGCCGCGCCAGCTCGTCCGCCAGCGGGTCGCCTCCGGCCTGCGTGGGCCGGTCGATCACCTGCGCGACCGCCACAGGCGAGACCGTGCCGGCTCTCATCGCCGCCGCCAGCGCGCGCAGCGCGGCGCGCGCCTCCTCGGCATCCGGCGCGTCGATGTTCATCTGCCGCGTCCCGTCCGCCGCGCGGCGGTCGCAGTGCCGCGCCTTGCGGATCGCGTTCTTGCTCTGCTCCGTGCGGATGTACGCCTGCACGCGTCTGAGCCCGGCGCGCGCCAGCGCCTCATCATCGGGTACGCCGTCGCCGCCGGGTGGAAGCGTCGTGTCCATGTTCCTTTCTCCGTGCCTAGGGTTGTTCCTAGGAACGGATTTGGTTCCGAATTCGCCGAGATGCTCGGCGACGCCGCCAGGGGCCTCGATTTTTTCGAGCCTGTCCCCTCACCTACTTGCCCGGCGCAGCCGGGCACCGAACGGGCCGCGCCCGCCTTCCGGCGGGCGCTTGCCGGCGCCGGCGTAGAGATGAGCATGAAGCGGGATCGAGAAGCCCGAGTGTTTCCGCCTTTTTCCGGTTGGAACCCATATTGCCGGAGCTATCTCCCGATATGGGCGGCGATATGAATTCGGAGAACGTTGCGTGCTGCGGGATACGGATTGGGTGAACGCGAAGACCGGGGAAACCGGGCAGGCGTTCATGGTCATCAAGGGTAAGAAGTATCCGCGTGGCGTCGTCTTCATGACGATGTTCGCCCAGGGCTGGCGCGCGCTTGCCCAGTGGCGCGATGCCGAGGGGCGGAGACTGACCGCCACCGAGTGGACGGTCTTCGCCGGCCTGATGGGGCATCTCGGCTTCGAAAACGTCATCCCGGTTTCCCAGGCGAAGCTCGCCAAGGAACTCGGCATCGCGCAACCGAACATCAGCCGGGCGGTGAAGCGGCTGGAACGAGCCGGTTTCGTTGCTTGCGAGAAGGACGAGAATGACCCGCGGCGCACGATCTACCGGCTGAGCCTCGACGTGGGATGGATGGGGGATGCTCCATCATGGCAGCATGCCATCCAGGGGCGCGGCAAGGCCGGGCGGACGCGGACGGCGGATGAGGACATCGATGCGTTTCTCGCGGAGCAGGGTTTCGCGGACGGCGCCGGGGATACCGACCCCAACGACCTCAAGGACTACGCCGGCAGAAACGCCGCGCCGCCGGAAGACGAGGGCGAACCGGCATCGCCCAGCGCGCCGTGCGATGAGGAAGAGGAAGGCGCTCGCCGCGCGGCAGGGGTGCGGGTCTGACCCGCACCCCTGCAAGAGCGTGAGCGCTGCACGGCGTCAAGGCCGCTGCGCGCCGCCTGCGGCGGCCGGCCTGCGGCCGAACCTTGACCCCGCTCCGCTGATGGTTGAACTCGCCCCCAATGGCGTGCGACCATCAATCCATGGCGTCGCGTCCCAACTCGTTTCGAAGCTTGCTCCACGCTGACTGGAGCAAACACGCAAAGAACCGCTGGGTAGCGAGGGCGGCACGGACGGACGCCGGTTGGCAAGTGGCACCCCCACGTCTAGTTGGCGACACGCGGGCCTTTGTGGACGAGTTGTTCATCACGGTTGATCCCGTGCTGGCTGGCTTCGATTTTCCAATCGGCGTGCCTGCCGCCTATGGGCAACTAACCGGACTGCCGGATTTCTCAACCGCGCTGGAAGTCTTCGGAAGAGGCGAATGGGCCGAGTTCTTCGTCGTAGCTGAGACGCCCCAGCAAGTCTCACGTACAAGGCCATTCTACCCGCACGCGTCCAGGGCCGGGTCGAAGCAGTCGCATCTGCTGCACGGACTGGGGATCGAGAGCGTCGAAGCGCTGCGCCGCCAGTGTGAGCGTGCAACCCCGACCCGACGAGCCGCCTGTCAGTTGTTCTGGACACTGGGCCCCAACCAGGTCGGCAAGGCGGCGATTTCGGGCTGGCAAGAGGTGGTCGTGCCTGCCCGGCGGCGTGGCGCCCGCCTCTGGCCGTTTGACGGCACTCTGGCCGCGTTGGCAAGATCGGGCGTCCCCGTGCTGGCGGAGACCTACCCTGCCGAAGCCTATGGGCACGTAGGAGTGGTATTCCGGGCGGGCACGAGTAAGAAATGCCAAAATGATCGTCGTGCCGCGATGACCGGCCTGTGTGACTGGGCTCGCCAGCGAGGCATCACCTTCTCCGCAGAACTCGTTGCGCAGCTTGAGGACGGTTTCGGTGCCCGCGGCGGCGGTGACGACAAGTTCGACGCACTCATCGGCGTGCTCGGCATGATCGAGGTGACCGATGGGCGTCGGATGGAGCGCCCTGCCGACCATAGCAGTGGGGCAGCCTGGGAGGGCTGGATTCTCGGGCAGGCGGCGTGAGCGCCGCCCATTCTAATCGTTGTCGGCCGGCAGCCTCCTTGCCCCGGCGGGGTGGCCCCCACGCGCCCATTAGCTCCACGCGGCGCGTGGCTTGAACGTTGGGTGCCCGGAAATTCTTCCCACCGTGCCACCGCGACGTGGCACAATGCGCCCATCTGGAGCCTCGGCGCGAGGCTTTCCGCGGGGCCGGCCGCGGGTTTGGCGTTCGGGACTGGGTCCTAGTCCCCCAGCCAGCGCGCATGATCTGCCCAATCGGCCATCATGTCGCAGGACGAACGCAGCGAAAACTCCAGCTTTTTCCCTCTGAGACGCGGCTGCCGGCGAGCCCTCCTCCCGCGGAGTTCAACCTCTTTTAACCTCTCCCATGCGACATATTTCGCGTTTGCCGGGTTGCCGCGTTGCGACGGAGCCGAGGTCATCGGCGCGCGCCGCGGAGCGGCGGAAAGGGCGACCGCCTCGGCCGCTCAACCTCTCCGCGCCGCGGGCGAGAGGCGCCTTGTTCGGCCGCCGGACGACCGCGGCCGCCGCGGTCTGCGTGCGCGATGTCGAGGCAATGGTGTGGGAGTTTCCGTCATGAAGGGCCTCTTGTCCTACGCGCTGCGGGCGTCCGTCGGGCAGAAGTTCTTCATCGGCTGTCTCGGAACGCTCGCCGCGATCAGCCTGATGGCCGGCATCAGCCTCTCCACCTTCCGCGCGTCCGAGGCGCATCTCGAGGACGTCTCCCGAGCGAGCTCGGTCGCGCTGGTGCTCGCCGACGCGCTCTCCGCCGAGCGCGCGCTGGAGGCCGCGCTCCGCCAGGCCGCCGCGGCCGTCTCCCTGGACGAAGCGACGGCAGCGGCGGACCGGATCGCGGCGCGAACCGCCGAGGTCCGCCTGGACATCGAGACCGCCGCGAAGCGGACCGCGCGCGCCGACCGCCACGCGGATCTGGAGTCGGTTCTCACCGGGTTCGACGCCGAAGCCGGGTTCGCCGCGTCCGTGGCGCGGTCCCATATCGCCCGGCTGAAGGCGGGGGACAAATCCGCGGCCAGCCTCGACGGCCTGGACAAGGCCCGGGCCCCCGTCCGCGACGGCCTCGTCGCCGAGACCCGCAGCGTCAAGGCGGCGTCGGACGCCTTCGTCGCCGCCGGCGTCGCCGCGAACGCTTCGGGCGAGCGAACGCTCTGGATCGTCGTGGGCGCGATGGCCGCCCTGTTGGTGCCCGGCGTGTGGATCATGCTGCGGCTCATCACCGCACCGCTCAAAAAGATCGCGGACGTCGTCGACATGCTCGCGAAGGACAGGCTCGATGCCGTCGTCCCCTGCATCGACCACGTCGGCGAGATCGGTGCCGTTGCCCGCGGCCTCGAGGTCTTGCGCGTCGCCCTCGAGCATGCCGCCGGGCTGCGCGCGGCGCAGGAGGAGGAGCGCGCCCAGGCCGCGGCGGAGCGACGGGAAGCCATGTCCCGCCTGGCCGCCGGCTTCGAGTCCGGCGCCGGGCGCAGCGTCGACGCGGTGGCCGTCGCCGCATCCTCGCTGCTCACGCTCGCGGGCGACCTTGGCGCGGCCGCCGCCGGCGCGGAACGCGGTGCCGGATCCGCCGCCGGCGCGTCGGAGCGGGCGTCGGGCGCGGTCCAGTCGGTCGCAAGCGCGGCCGAGGAGCTTTCCTCCTCCATTGCGGAGATCAGTCGCCAGGCGCACGATTCCGCCAAGCGCGCCGAACAAGCGGCCGGCCGGGCCGAAACCTCGCGTCGCGAAGTCGGAGCGCTGGAGGCCGCTGCCGGCAAGATCCAGGAGGCGGTGAAACTCATCCAGGAAATCGCCAGCCAGACGCACCTCCTGGCGCTGAACGCGACGATCGAATCCGCGCGCGCCGGAGAGGCCGGCAAAGGGTTCGCCGTGGTCGCCAACGAGGTGAAGCATCTCGCCTCCCAGACCGCGACCGCGGCCGATGAGATCACCGCCAAGATCGACGAGGTCCAGGCGACGACCCAGGCGACCGTCACCGCCATCGGCGCCGTGCGCGCCTCCATCGAATCCCTGACCGAGACCGCATCCTCGATCGCGACATCGGTGGAGGAGCAAGGCGCCGCCACCACCGAGATCGCCCGCGCCTCGCAGGATGCGGCGACCGGAACCTCGGGGGCCACCGCCGCGGTCGCCGGCGTCTCCGAAGAGGCGAAGCGCGCCGGATCGCTCGCCGAGGCGGTCCGGAAGGCCGCATCGGATCTGGTCGCCCAGGCCGACGCGCTGAAGCGCGCCTCCGCCGAATTCGTCTCCGGCGTCCGCAGCGAGGGCCTGCCGCACGAGGTGAAGGCGGCCCGTCGCTGATCGGCGCTCGCGCCGCGTCGGCGTCCACTCGCCGCCCGACGCCGTACGGCGGATTCCGCGCTGCCCCGCTCCATCTTCTCCGCCAGGGTGCGCTTGCCGACGGGTTCCGCCGGCAAGCGCACCCCGGGGATCCGGACGCGGCAAGCTCCAGATGTGACGCGAAGAATTCCCATGATGCCCGGCTTTCTGCCTCGGTTGTCCACGCCACGGGACGCCGGCGAACCCGGGGTGCAGCGTCCCGATTGCATGCAACAGGAAGCCCCCAACCCCACTCTCCGGCGATTTTGCGCGGAAAGGACGGAACCAAGCGTTGGTAAGCCGGCGGAAGGTCGGGCACCTCGCGCGAACGACAACCGAGGAGACGGTGAATGAGGGTGCGCCACGCTCATCGGGCCGGCGCCGATCGCCGCCGCCGGCCGGAGTCCGCGAATTGCGAGCCCCTCACGCTTCGCCGAAACTGCCTTATCGCGAGGAAACCCGATGGAACAGGACGCCATGGCACAGGACTCCAAAGATCTTCGACGCAAGATCGCCCGCTATCGGCGGTCGCTGGCGGTCATGAACGATCCCGAGACGATCAAGATGATCGAGCGGGTCATCAAAGAGACCACCGAGCGGATCGAAACCGTCGAAAGCCGCTAGGGGTCCGACGATCCGGATGGGCGTGACCCGGCGGGTCACGACGCGCAGCGAACGCCCGAGTTGGCGCGGTGTCATCGACCGGCTGCCACGCCATGGCAAGCCGGCACGGGGCCGTCCTCGTCCTTGCACCTTCTTCCGGCAGGAGACGCCATGCGCTGCAGCATCGCCAAAAAGCGACCCTACATGAGCCTGTGGCTGAGCGCCGCCAACTCCACCCGCGGCGCCTGGACGGCGGACATGAACCGACGGCAAACAGCGATGATGCACAAGACGGCCGGGACGATGATCCGCTTCCGGACCGGCGTCTGGCCGCTTTCGCCCGGCCGAGATCGCGCGGCGAAGCATCGCCGCCGAGACGTCGCGGGAGGACCGGAGGTCAAGCGGCGGTGATCAAAAAGCCCTTCGTCATCATCCTGCTCGCGCTTCTAACGGCGTTTCCGGCCGGGGCCGCCGAGCTGCGCGTGACCATTAACGGCGTACGCCCCGGCGGCGGCGAGCTGCTGATCGGGCTCTATGACAATTCGGCGGGATTCGTCGCCGCCATCGGCCGCGCGACGCAGAGCGGGCTCATGGCCGATAGCGGCCGTCTGGTCGGCGTATCGATCAGGGCAAAAGCCGGCACGCAAAGCACGATCTTCACGCAGCTGCCGCCGGGACGATACGCCGTCATCGTCGTCCATGACGAGAACGACGACGGCCGGCTCGGCACCAACGCCATAGGCGTGCCGACCGAGGGCTACGGCTTCAGCAATGACGCACGCGGGTTCCTTTCCGCCCCGTCCTTCGACGCCGCCGCCATGACGATTGGAAATGCCGATGTCAGCGGGGCTATCGACCTGATCTATCCGCGAGAATCCTCGGAGGAAGACAGATCCGACTATCAGCGCTACATCAGCGCCGCGCCCGAGACGACCGGTCGATAACGACGCAGAGCGCGGCGGAGAGAAAGCGCCGGCCTCTATGAGAGGCATCGCGCCCCGGCGCCCGAGGCCTTTGGCGCCTTCAACGTTTCCTCATCCAACGCGTGCGATTCAGCGAAACGCCCTCTTGCGCACGCTGCTTGTGGCCCTCGATCCACGCCTCGGCGGCCGCCGCGCTGGCAAAGCTGGTGACCGTGGTGGGGAGCATCTCGGGGATCGCAATCTCGACCCCGAACGCCGTTTCGGCATGCGGGACGACGCGATACGTGGCATCGGCGTGGGGGTGTTTTTTTTCCATGTCCTGACTATGGCACCTGCGAAAAATGGCCGCCACTCGCGCGGGACGCGAGCCGCAGACCTTGATCTGCAAACCGGACCACGACCGCCTCGCCGACCCGCACCGCCGCTATGCGACGTAAAGGCCCTCGATCGCGGCAACGACGCGCAGCCACCAATCGGCCCTCTCCGTCCTGCCCTGGCGGCGCTGATTGCGCGCAGCACTCCGGGCAATCGCCAGGGCATCGGCGCCGTTCGCTTCGACCATCGATCGAACCAGCTCGGGAATTTCGCTGTCTGCCGCCATGATGGGCAATCCTGTCAGACGGAGGCGCCCGTCGCGACGGCGGGACGAGGCTGGGAAGGAGAGGGCACCAGTAGCCGGTTCGGATCGCGGCCACACGACACGCCGGCGAGCCCGCGTTGGACACCCCGCGCAGTCCGTAAACGAGCGCGCCACGCGCTGGTTCCGACGCACACTGAAAATGACGCCGATCGCGCGTCGAGCGTCGTCCAAAGGTCGACCGGCTCGGCGCGACAAAAGCACGCAAATTTGCCAAGCCGTCGATCCCGGCGGAGACGCTTGCCGGTGCGGTGCGTTGACTGGCGTACTCGCCCGGCGGAGGCGACTTGTCGGCTCGGGCGGGTGGTGCAATCGCTCCCTCGCTTGCCGGTGCCGCGACGACGAAAGCTGCGGTTGGAGTGCGGCGCGCGCAACCAACTCTATGACGACCCGAACAGGGCCGAACAGGAGCCGACACCCCCGATGCAACCGAAGCCGCCGTTGCCCTGGAGGCGCGCCCCCGCGGCGCCCAAGCGTCGGAAATCGGCTGCCGGGACGGCCGGTCTTATGGCGCTGCTGCTGTCGCTCGCCGGCTGTTCGGGAGGCGTGCTCGACCCGCAGGGGCCGATCGGCGCTGCGGATGCGAAAATCCTGCTCAACGCCGTCGAGATCATGCTGGCGATCGTGATCCCCACGCTCGTCGCGGTGCTCGCCTTCGCCTGGTGGTTTCGCGCGTCCAATACCCGGGCGCGCTATCTGCCGGACTGGGCGTATTCCGGCCGCCTCGAGCTCATCGTCTGGTCGATCCCGCTGCTGGTGACCCTGTTTCTCGCCGGCGTGATCTGGATCGGCGCGCACGATCTCGACCCCTCCCGTCCGATCGCCCCGCAGCGCAAGCCGGTCGAGGTCCAGGTCGTCTCGCTCGACTGGAAATGGCTGTTCATCTATCCCGATCAGGGCATCGCCAGCGTCAATCAGCTCGTGGTGCCGGCCGACGTGCCGGTGCACTTCTCGCTGACCTCGGCCACCGTCATGAACATGTTCTTCGTGCCGCAGCTCGGCAGCATGATCGCGACGATGTATGGCATGGTCACGCAGCTCTATCTCGAAGCCGGCCATGTCGGCGATTTCTACGGCGAATCGGCGCAGCTCAGCGGCGACGGATTTTCCGACATGCACTTCACCCTGCGCGCCGTGTCCGTGGACGCGTTCGCGCAATGGGTCGCCGCGACGCGCCAAGCCGGCCCCGCCCTGGACCGCGCCGGCTACATCGCGCTGTCGCAGGAAAGCCGGCACGTGCGCCCCTTCACCTATCGCGCCGTCGAACCAGCCTTGTTCCGGGCCGTCGTCGACCGAGAGTTCCCCGCCGGCCCCGGGCCGACCGGCGGCACGGGCGGTCCGTCGGTCCACCCCGCGGGAGCGCGTTGACATGCATCTGCTCGGCAAGCTGAGCTGGAACGCGATCCCCTGGGACCAGCCGATCCCGCTCGTCGCCGGCGCGGTGGTGTTCGTCGCCCTCTTCGCCGTCGTCGCCTGGACCATCCTCAAGGGCCACCTGCCCTATCTCTGGCGCGAATGGATCACCAGCGTGGATCACAAGCGGATCGGCGTGATGTACACGCTGCTCGCCCTGGTCATGCTGGTGCGCGGCTTCGTCGACGCGATCATGATGCGCTCGCAGCAGGCCATCGCCTTCCGCGCGCCCGGGTATCTGCCGCCCGAGCACTACAACCAGATATTCTCGGCCCACGGCACGATCATGATCTTCTTCGCCGCGATGCCGCTCATGATCGGCCTGATGAACTTCGTCGTGCCGCTGCAGCTCGGGGTGCGCGACGTCGCCTTCCCGACCTTGAACGCGACGAGCTTCTGGCTCACCGCCACCGGCGCGCTGCTGGTCAACATCTCGCTGGTGGTCGGCGAGTTCGACCCAGCCGGCTGGCTGCCTTATCCCCCCCTCTCCGAGCTTCGCTACTCGCCCGGCGTTGGCGTCGATTACTACCTATGGGCGCTGCTGATCTCGGGCGTGGGCACGCTGATGACCGGGATCAACTTCGTGACCACCATCCTGAAGATCCGCGCACCCGGCATGAGCTACCTGCGGATGACGATCTTCTGCTGGACCGCGCTCGCCGCCAACCTCATGATCGTGGCGGCCTTCCCGGTGCTCACCGCCACGCTCGCGATGCTGACCCTCGACCGCTATCTCGGATTCCATTTCTTCACCAACGCGGCCGGCGGCAACATGATGATGTTCATCAACCTGATCTGGGCCTGGGGCCATCCCGAGGTCTACATCCTCGCGCTGCCGTCCTTCGGCGTCTTCTCGGAAGTGATCTCGACGTTCTCCGGCAAACCGCTGTTCGGCTACCGCTCGATGGTGGCGGCGACGATGTTCATCTGCCTGGTCTCCTTCACGGTGTGGCTGCATCATTTCTTCACGATGGGCGCCGGCGCGGACGTCAACGGCATCTTCGGCATCGCGACCAGCATCATCGCCGTCGGCACCGGGGTGAAGATCTACAACTGGCTGTTCACCATGTATGGCGGCCGCATCCGCTTCGCCACGCCGATGCTGTGGGCGATGGGATTCCTGGTGACGTTCACCATCGGCGGCATGACCGGCGTGCTTCTCGCCGTGCCGCCGGCGGATTTCCAGCTGCACAACAGCCTCTTCCTGGTCGCCCATTTCCATAACGTCCTCATCAGCGGCGTGCTGTTCGCTGGCTTCGCCGGCATCACCTATTGGTTCCCCAAGGCGTTCGGCTTCCGGCTGCACGAAGGCTGGGGCAAAGCCGCCTTCTGGTTCTCGCTGATCGGGTTCTACGTCACCTTCATGCCGCTCTACGTTGCCGGCCTGCTCGGCATGACGCGGCGCCTGCAGCATTACGAGGTGGCGGCATGGCACCCGTGGATGCTGGTCGCGGCGTTCGGGATCGTGATCATGACCTGCGCCCTCGCCTGCCAGGTGACCCAGATCGTCGTCAGCATCCGCCGGCGCGACGAGCTTCGCGACGAGACGGGCGATCCCTGGGACGGCCGCTCGCTCGAATGGGCGACCGCGTCGCCGCCGCCCGCCTTCAATTTCGCGGTGCTTCCCGATGTGCGGGGCGAGGAGCCCTACCAGGCGATCAAGCGGCGCGCGATCGAGACGCAGCAGCTGTCGTCGGAGGCGCAATACGAGCCGATCGAGCTGCCCAGGAACAGCCCGACCGGATTCATCGCCGCCTTCTTCTCCACCATTACCGGCTTCGCCCTGATCTGGCACATCTGGTGGATGGTTGGTCTCGGCCTCGCCGCCGCCTACGCGGTCTTCGTGTGGTTCGCGTGGCGTGATGTCGAGGAGTACGAGATCCCGGCCGACGCCGTCGCCCGGGCCGACCGCGACCGCCGGCGCGCACGCGCGGAGTGGCTCGACCATCACGAGCGCGCCGGTGAGCCGGCATGAGCAGCACGACCGAGGCCTTGCCGCAGCCGCATCGGCGCGACATTGCCCCCGCCAAGCTCGGGGGTCGCGGCGCGCCCGGTCATGGCGGGGGAGGACATGGCTACGCGACCGGCCACGGCGAAGGCGGGCCGGCGTCGAAGCGGGTGATCGTCGGCTATGGCTTCTGGATCTTTCTGCTCAGCGACATCGTCATGTTTTCCTGCTTCTTCGCGGCGCATGCGGTGCTGCAAACCGCGACCGCTGGCGGCCCGTCCGGGCGCGCGCTGTTCGATCCGTCGCGGGTCGCGATCGAAACCGGCTGCCTGCTCGCCTCCAGCTTTACCTGCGGGCTGTCCGCGGTGGCGACCGAGGCGCGCAGCCGGCTCTGGACCCAACTCTGCCTGCTGGTCACCGGCCTGCTCGGTTTTGCCTTCCTGACGCTGGAGGCGAAGGAATTCGCCGGGATGGTGGCGGCGGGCAACGGGCCGCAGCGCAGCGCCTTCCTGTCGTCCTTCTTCGCCGTGGTCGGCTGCCACGGTCTGCATGTCAGCGCCGGCCTGCTCTGGCTCGGAACGATGATGGCGCAGATTTACGTCAAGGGCTTTCGCCCCAACATCGTGCGCCGGCTGCTCTGCTTCAACCTGTTCTGGCACGCGCTGGACATCATCTGGGTCGCGTTGTTCACGATCGTCTATCTGGTGGGAGAAGGCCGATGACCCCTGCGAAAGAGGAGATCAACGCCGACGACGTCGCGCCCGGCGTGATGGAGGCCGCCGACCACAGCATCAGGGACGGGATCCAGGGCTATCTCATCGGCCTCGCACTTGCGATCATGCTCACCGTCGCCTCGTTCTACATCGTGCACACGCCGCTGATCTGGGGGCCGGGAATCCCGGTGGCGCTGGTCGTGCTCGCCATCGCGCAGATCGGCGTGCACCTGGTGTTCTTCCTCCATATCACCACGGCGCCGGACAACACCAACAACGTGCTTGCGCTGGCCTTCGGCGTGCTGATCGTGGCGCTGGTCATCGGCGGCTCGCTCTGGATCATGAGCCACCTGAACCAGAACATGCTGCCGATGGATCAGATGACGCGGATGCAGCGCTGAGGACAGCCACCCCGGCCGGCACGGCGCGGGCCTCCGAGCCGGGCCCCCCACCTCCGGTCAGCGGCGATTTATGTCGCAGGAATACCGCGTCTCGACGGTGACGCGCCCGCGCTTCACGACCCACAAGCGAAGCGGAATATCGAGCAAGGCGTCCGCCACGTCGTAGGTGTCGAGAATGACGATGTCGGCCTGACGCCCGACCGCGATGCCGTAATCCTTCGCGACCCCCATCGCCCGCGCCGCGCCGTGGGTGCCCATCTCCAGCACATAGGCTTGGTTCTGCGGCGTCCCGAACTGCGCCAGATGCGCCAGGAAATTGCCGATCAGCAGCGGATCGGCCTTGCCGAAAGGGGTGAATGCGTTGCGGATATTGTTCGACGAGAAAGTGACGTTGACGCCGCCGTCGCGCAGCCGGCGGATCGGCGTCAATCCCCGCCGTGGGCTACGCGTGTCATTGCGGCCGCCGAGATAGACATCGGTCGCCGGCAAGGTGACGATGTTGATGTCCGCCTCGTGCAGCAGGTCGATGATCGGCTTCGCCTCCTCGGCGGTGAGCGCGCCGAGGCTGGTCACATGTCCGAGCGAGACGCGGCCGTGATACCCGGTCTCGATCGTCTTGCGCGCGACATAGTCCGCGACGGCAAAGCGTGCATCCCCAGTGTCGTCGGCAAAATCGGCGTGCAGGTCGATCGGCAGGCCGCGCTTCTGGGCGAGATCGAAGACGATGCCGATGTGCTTTTCGGTGTCGGCGCGCGTCGACTCGTTGTAGGGGCAGCCGCCCACGACATCGGCCCCGAGGTGCAGCGCCTGCTCCATCAGCTCGATGGTGCCGGGCGATTTCAGAAGGCCCTCTTGCGGGAATGCGACGATCTGAAGGTCGAGGAGGTCGCGGTACTCCTCCTTGAGCTGGAGTGCGGTCTCGACCCCGATCAAGCCCTGGATCACATCGACGTCGGGTTGCGCCCGGATCGCGGTGGTCCCTGCCTTCACCGCCATGTCGAGCACCTGGCGCGAGCGGGCGAGTACATCCTCGCGCTCCTGCTTTCCCTTGAGGATACCGGTGATACGGATCGCCTCTTCGAGAGTGCCGCTGCGTGCCGGCATGCGCCGGTGCAGCAGCGCCTTTTCCAGATGAAGATGGGGTTCGAGCAGTCCCGGGATCGCGGCCCGGCCGCTGGCGTCAATCACCCGCTGGGCGACGCCGCCGATGCCGCGTTCGATGGCGGTGATGCGGCCGCCCTCGACGGCAATGTCGATCGGGTCGCTATGGTCGGAGGTCCGGACGTTTTTGATCAGAAGTTGCATCGGTATCCCCCTGCCCCGCCAAGTTTAGTACCCAGCGCGAGCCCTTCGCCGCGCGGGTCGGCGCCGCCCTCGAAAAGCACATCCGGCCCGGCATTGAGGCGGATCAGCCGGGCGGTGCCCATGCGCGGGTGCGGCCAGACCGCCGCCTGGGCCGGATGACCCATGCAGACGAGCCTCGCGACCGCCGCGTCGCTGACGGCCGCCACGGAACCGCATGCCGGCCATCAGCGTCGAGGCGGTTTGCTTGCCGGCGCCGGCACGTTGGGATGAGCCGGATCGAGCGAAAAGAACGATCCGCGGTTCTGCAGCGGGACGCCGGTGTCGGGATCGAGCACCGCGGCGCCGAAATCGAAATAGAGGCTCTGCACGACGCCGACGGCATTGCCCTCGCCATCGGCGGTGGCGACGAGCACCGTGTCGCTGCCGGTCTTTCGGCTGATGAGAGATCCCGCCGTATCGGCGATGGCCGCCGCCCGCTCGCGGTCGGCCGCAGCGGGATCGAGCAGGCGCGCCACCGGAATGTCGAGAAAGGCCGGATCGGTAAGCCACGTGTCGCGCTGCCGGAACGCCCATTTGATCGCCTGCAGCAGGGCGTGGAAATACCGCGCCGAGGCGTCGCCGGCCGCCGTCAGATCGGTGCCGGCGAGGAAATTCAAGATCATGCATCCCGCCAGCCCCGGCGACGGCGGCGGCGGCTGGAACGCGGTGCAGTCGCGATAGCGGACCGAGATCGGGTCGACCCGGCGTGCGTGGTAGCCGGCGAAATCTTCTTTGCCGAGCAAGCCGCCGCGCTGCACCAGATAGCGCGCAACATCGCCGCCGATGCCAGGCAGTGAGGCGTCGCGACCATGCCGCGCTCGCCATAGGCAACCGGCCGGGTCAACGCCATGCAATTATCCCACCTCGAACGCCTCTCGGGCTCCTTTATGCAGCATCGGCGCGGCCAAGAAAAATGGGAGTTGGACCGGGACGAATGGGCCCGGCCAGTCAATGGCTCGGCGGGTCCGCCTCGCAGCAGCCTTCGTCGACCGGCGGCATCGACACCGCCAGAAACCGCCGCACGCCGTGCCGGTTGAGCAGGAAGAGCACAGGAGGGTCCGGCTCGCCCGGCTGCCATGCGTCGTCGAGCCTGGCCGCTGCCTGTTGCGGCGTCGCGACTGGTTGCCGATCGATCGTCTCGACCACGTCGCAGGGTGCGATGTCATCGGCGGACAGCGGACTGTCGGCGGCGATCGCGGCGATGACCACGCCGGTGACACCGTGCGGCAGATGGAGCTTCCGATGCATGCCGGTGGCGAGGCTCGAAAACGTCAGCCCCAGCCGGGTGGCATCCTGCTCGGCCGCTCCGGCGATCCTACGCTCGCGCGCGGCCCCCGGCATCTCGGCGGTGACCGCGTCGATCGTCCGCTTCCGGCCGGCGCGCCAGATCCGCAGCCGCACGGTGCCGCCGATCGGCGTCTGCGCGACGATCAGCGGCAGCTCGCCGGCCCGTTTGGGCCGATCTCCGCCGATGCCCGTGATCACGTCTCCCAGCCGCAGGCCGGCCGATGCGGCCGGCCCGTCCTCGGTCACCTCGTCGACGATGGCGCCGCGCGCCGGCACGAGGCCGAGGCCGCGAGCGATCGCCGGCGTCACCTCCTGCACGGTCACGCCGAGCCAGCTTCGCACCACGCGGCCGCGCCGGCGCAGCTGATCGATCACCGATCGGGCGAGGCTCGACGGCGTTGCGAAGGCGAGCCCGATCGAGCCGCCGGTGGGGGCGTACATGCGGGAGTTGATGCCGACTACCCTGCCCGCGAGATCGAGGTCGGGACTGCCGGAATCGCCGGGATTGATCGCCGCGTCGATCTGCAGGAAGTCGTCATATGGGCCGAACCCCAGTTCACGATCGAGTGCGGCGACCCTACCGAGCCGCAGCGTCCCGGCGAGTCCGAACGGGCCTCCCGCGGCGATGATCCAGTCGCCGGCGTGCATCGCATGGCTGTCGCCCCAGTCCAGAGCGGGGAGCGGCGCCGCCGCCTCGATCTTGAGCAAGGCGAGATCGGTCATCTCGTCGTCGCCCAGCAGACGCGCTGCATGCCGGCTGCCATCGGCGAGCAGGACGTCGATGCGGCCGGCGCGGGCGACCAGCCGGAAGCTGGTGACGATCAGGCCGGAAGGGTCGATGACGAAACCCGATCCCTGCACCTCTCCAGTTCGATCCCGTCGCCCCGCCGGTACGGGCCATCCGGCGGATCGCCGCAGCACCTCGTCGGAAAATCCCGGCTGCGCCTCCGGGGCGAGCGCCGTGGCCTCGCCGCAGGATTGGCCGCCGCCGTCGACGCTCCCGGGGATCACGGAGATATCGACGACCGCCGGCAGCGCGCGGCGCGCTACGGTCGCGATGGAAGGCGGCGCCGCGCCGTCGATCGTCGCCGGGCGCGCTGCAACGCTCGCCATCGGCTGCGCCCGAACGGGTGGCGCGGTCAGCGCGCAGAGAACCGGAATCGCGATCAGGGTTGCGATGAGCCTGCGGAAATCGGGCTGCGCCGCGCCGACGAACCCTGCCGAGGCCACGAGCAGAGTCCTAAGCGTCGCTCTGAGGGCCGTGCCTTGGACCATGGTCTGCAGCGACTCTAGCATGCGTCGGGGCTCGCGCCATGCGAGCGTCTGCACGATTGTGTTCCATGAATATTTTTTTACGGCCGTCATCATGACGCCCGAACCGGGCTGGCGCTCGTCACGCCCCGCAAGATGGTCGAGACGTGCAGCATGCTGCGGTTGGCGACGGATCAAGCCTCAAGCCGGCCCGCGCCGCCAAAGCGCCCGGACCGGAGCGAGCGATTTGCGCATCACTGCGGCGGGCTTGTCGGAACATGCTCCCATGCCTTCGAGCAAGAGGCGACATAGGGGTAATAGGACTTCGATGGCCGGCAGTAATACCAGATGCTCTCAGCTTGCGTCGGCGGTGCGGACGGCGCTGCTTGCGGCGCGGCTGCGGCGGGCGCCGCCGCGCCGGCAGGATAGGCGGAGGCGGGATAGCCGTAGGGAGCGGCATAGCCATAGGCCGGATAGCCATAGCCATAGCCATAGGCGGGATAGCCATAGCCGTAGCCGGCATAAGGGTATCCCCAGTACGGGTTGTAGTACCCGCCAAGTCCGGCATAAACTCCGCCCCAGCCCAAGCCCCAACCCCAACCGCCCCAACCCCAACCGCCCCAGCCCCAACCGCGGCCCCAGCCCCAGCCGCGGCCACCCCAGCCGCCGCCCCAGCCGCCGCGGCCACCCCAGCCGCCGCCATGCCCGCCCCAGCCACCGCCGTGGCCGCCACCGCCACCCCAGGCCAGAGCCGGTACGGACGTCATGCCGAGCATCGCCGCCAAGGCGAAGGCCATCATCGCTGCCGGAAGGCCGCGAAAATGGGCGTTGCTGGAGTTGGTCTTCATCGGCCCCTCCTGGGATGCGTGGGGCAGGTCGAAGCGCGTCACGCTCCACGATAACCATCATATGGTATCTCGCCATCCGCGTTTCGTCGCGGCGGCTTCGCCCGATACGGGGCGCCGGCTCCGGAAAGCCGCAGAATGCCGCCGCTTGCCGAGGTGAATTAAATTCCCGTTAGGAAGGGCCGGCGCTCGCCTCGGCCCGGCCCATCCGCGCCGCCGCGGTCCAGAAGCCGGGCGCCGGCGCGGACGGGCCGCAAACCGGGTCGGTGCCCGGCTTCCGGCGCAGAAGGACTATGCACCGGCGCTGCGGCGCTCCGTCGGATCGGGGCGGCGCAGTTTGCGAATGATCATCTCCGCCAGGCGATCATGCGGGGCGGCGCCCTTGTCGCCCGCCTCCCCCCGCTCGCCGAGGCGTCGCCGCTGCTCCCAAACCTCGACATCGCGGAAATGAGGGCGTTCCCCAAGCAGTTCGATCGCCTTGTGCCAGGCGTCGGCGTCGTTCTCCGCGCCGATGAGTTCCGCTCCTCTGATCGTCCCGTAGCCATCCAGCAGAAAGCAACGGTACCGCCGCATGCAAGCCTCCTGTGTTCGTCGCGCCGCCGGTCGCGGGCGGCCGAACGCCGCATGGTGTGGTATCAGGCTGGAATGAAGGCCAGGCGCGACTTCGATTAAAATTCGCTCATGACCGGGCTCCCGTCGAAGCGCGCCGATCGGCCGGTGTCGCGGCGGACAGGCCGTCCGGGCCGCGCGGCAGTTCGACGCGGAAGCTGCTGCCATGCCCGGGTACGCTGGTCAGCTCGATCTTGCCGCCATGCGCCGCGCAAATCGACTTTGCGATGGCAAGACCAAGCCCGGCGCCGCGATCGCTCGCACCCGCGACACGATACGAGCGGTCGAAAATGCGCGTGTGATGTTCCGCGGCAATGCCGATGCCGTTATCGGCGACGATCATGGCGGCGGTCTTCGCCGAAGAGGTCAGAGAAACCGTTACCCGCCCTCCCGGCGGCGTGAACTTGACGGCGTTGTCGACCAGATTCACCAGCACCTGCTTCAGGCGGGTTCGATCGGCCATGACCACCACCGCGCCCGCCGCCGCGCAGTCCAGCGCGACTGCCTTGTCCTCGGCCAACAGGCGCATCTGCTCGACGGTTTCGGCGGCGAGTTCCTGCAAATCCACCGGCAAATGCGCCTGCTTCCCCCAGAAACTGCCCATTCTGGAGAGGGTGATGAGGCTTTCGACGATATGAGCGAGATCCATGGTTTCCTGCAGCACCGCGGCAAGCGGGGCGCGAAGATGATCGGGCAGTTCGGCCGCCCGCTGGATCAGTTCGAGTTCGCCCTGAATGATCGTGAGCGGGGTGCGCAGCTCATGCGCGGTTTCCGCAGAGAACTGGCTGACATGCTGATAGGCGTTGTCGAGGCGATCGAGCATCCGGTTGAGGCTCTGGCCCAGGCGCGCGATCGGTTCGAGCGCACCGTGCAGCGGCAGACGCTTTTCCGGGCTGTTGAAGGACAGCGCTTCCGCCGCGGCGATCATCTGGCTCACCGGTGCCAGCGCGCGTCGAACGAGCATCCAGCCGCCCGCCGCGGCGATCGTGAGAAACACCGGCAGCGCGATGATCAAGGAGGTCTCCAACCCGCGCCGCGCGTCGCGCAAGACGACATCCGGATGCCCGGATTCGACGATCGCCACTCTGCCGTCGGACAGCGCGAATTTCTCGGCGACGATGTCGAGCCCCGCCTCGTGGATCAGTCGCCCTGTGGCGCCGGGTCGAGGCGGCGGGACCCTGCCCGGGTCGAACATGCCTTCCACCGGTGGTCCAGAGCGATAGAGCACCGTGCCGGCAAGGCTCAGGCGGATGAAGCGATTCTGACCTTCGGGCTCGAAGCGGTTGCGGATCGCGGCGGCGAGCGGCGCGCGGTCGCCCAGCAACGGGCGCGCCAGCGCCCAGACCTCGTCTGCGCGCCCCGCCAGCGTCCGCCGGCTGGTCGCGTCCACATAGCGGGTGAATCCGACCGCGGTGTAGACGCCGAAGCCCGCGCCCAGCACGAGCAGCACGCCGCAATACCAGGCTGCCAGGCGGAAGGTCAGCGACCGCCGGATCACGCCTGGCAACCGGCATCGATCAGGTAGCCAAACCCGCGAGCGGTACGGATGAGCTTCTGGTCGTAGCCCTCGTCGACCTTCTGGCGCAACTGCCGCACATAGACATCAACGATGTTGGTCAGTCCTTCGAAGGATTGATCCCACACGCTCTCGATGATCATCGATCGCGACAGGACGCGGCCGGCGTTCAACATCAGGTATTCGAGCAGCGAATATTCCTTGGGCGTGAGCTCGATGGCGCGCCCGCCGCGGCGTACCCGATGGCTCAACCGGTCGAGTTCCAGATCCGCGGCGCGGAGGATGGCCTCCTTGATCACCGGGCTCCGCCGCAGCAGCGCCTTGGCCCGGATCACGAGTTCGGCGAGAGCGAAGGGCTTGGTCAGATAGTCGTCGGCGCCCGCTTCGAAATTCTCGACTTTTGAGTCGATGCCGCTGCGCGCGGTCAGCACCAGAACCGGCACTTCCGACCGGCTCCGGCGCAGCCCGCGCAGGAAGACGGTGCCCGATCCGTCCGGCAGCATGAGATCGAGGACGATGAGATCGTAGGGATAGCGCTCGGCGAATTCCGACGCCTCGGCAACCGTCGCCGCGCTGTCGACGGCAAAGCCCTCGGCCGCAAGACCGCGAATCAGAATTCCGACGAGTTTTGCTTCATCTTCAACGACGAGAATGCGCATGCCGCCACATTGGCTGGGCACCGGCTCCGGGCTGGAACCGTCCGGCCGCGCCGCCAGTGAGGCCTCTGTCGCCGCGACTGGCAACTAAAAACGGATTTAAGCTTCACATGACTTCGCCGCGTGACGCTGAGGGAATCTTAATCCGCCACTCACGCGCCCCTTATCTTGCGCTGGCACGCTCCAGGTCGGTCGGATGACTGTCCGATCGGCTGAGCGGCACCCCCGCACCCCGGCTGGTCGGCGCAAAACACGCTCCGTCCGGGAGACAAGAGGAAACGCCTGCGTCAGGCGAGGGACCGGCCAGCCGCAAACCGATTTGTCGCGCCGCTCCCCCCGCGGTCCGACAAATTGGCCCCGCCCCGGCATCGATCGTAGAGATGCCGGGGTGGGGCCGCCCGGCGGCACGCTGCGCGTCGGTTACCGGCTTCCGGCGAAGGCGTCGAAAGGCGGGATCGCCGAGGCTCCGCGAGCGCCGATTTCCACAACATTGGCGTGCAGCGGCCATGCCTCTCCCTGGGCCGCCGTAAGGCACTGGTCGAGCTGATCGAACATGTCGCCCAACGGTTCCAGGAAGATGCCCGCCGACGGCCCGTAGCGGCGGGCAAGCTCGGCCAGGTCGAGCAAGGCGCTGTATTCCGCCGCACAGGGGGCCGGAGGGGCGGACGCAAAAGCCGACGCCTTCGCCGCCGCCGGAGCCAACGGCGGACCCGGCGGACCCAACGCGCACGCACTGGCGAGCCCGCCGATCGCAAGCAGCAGGCCGAGCCCGGAGAACTCGCTGCCACGCCACCGTCGCAGGACGAAGCGCCGAGAGACGCCGCGAACCGAGCCGGCCTTCATCCGCGCGACCCACCTTGCCAGGTTTTGCCCGCGGCCGGCCTAGGCCAGCCGACGGACGCATAATAAGTCTTGAGCTGCTTGACGACGGCCGCAGCGGTTTCCCGGGCGTCGCCGTCGAGGCCGCCGCGAAAGCTGGTCGCAACCCTGATGCCGCCACCGATCGCGAGCGGCAGCAGGTTCCTCGTCGCCAGCGCGAGCGCGCCCGGCAAAATCAGCCCCGGCATCATGCGCCCGCTGCCGCTGGAGGTATCGAAAGCGGTGAGCGAATAGGCGCCGGCGGTGTCGGCGCTCTCGAGATCGGCCTTCGCCCGAAAGTCGGTGCGGCCAAGACCGAAGCCGATGATGAACCGCTCCATATAGCTGCCCGGCTCGGCCTCGGTGATCGAGACATGCAGGAGAGCGGCACCGGGATGAGTCGTTCCCGGCACGAAAGGCTCGGCGGAAACCCCGGCTTTGGTCAACCGCTCCACCAGGTCCGACCGGAGCTTGTCTGCGAGTTCGGGGCCGATTTTCGCCTGCGCATCATCGGTCGCGGGAAAAGCGGTCACCTCCACCAGGATCTCGACCGGCGGTCGGCCTGCAGGCTTCGCCGAAGTGACGTCGGTCACCCGCGCGCCCGCGCATCCGGCCACCGCGCTCAGAAGCAGGCTCGCTCCGACGAGCCGCAGCATGATCGAGGGGGGCCGGCGCTTTTCCCGTTCGACGGACCGCGCGCCGGGACCATCGACAGTCGCCGGGCACGTTCGCATGACCTCACGCATGGACTCTCCCAGAGTAGCCATCGACCGGCGGTCGATGAAGCACGACACTGATACGAGCGAGGCCGGCGCATGCGACACCGAATATCACGGCCCGTCCCAATCCTTGCGGTCGAGATAGCCTTTGTGGCCGCGACCATTCTCCTCGAAACGCTGCTTCAGTCGGGTGCTCTGCTCCTCGGGACTCAGGTGTTTGAACCACTGCGCCATCGGCCCATCGCGCGCCATCAGGCGGTTGGTAGTGTAGGTTTCATATTCCTGAAGCGTCACGCGGCCGTCGTTATTGGCGTCGGCGTCAGGCGCGAAGGTCGCAGGACGGTTCGTGATGGTCTCCATCGCTGTCGGAGCCAGGAGTGATACGAATCGGCGGCCGCTGTACGACGCGCGTCGACGCCGATCGCCCGTCGGCGTCGCGGGCATCAAGGCGACGGAGGCTCGCCCGGCGCCGCGCGGCGTTCGGCGACGAGCTTGCGCCGTCCCTCCGGGGAGACCTGCGCCAGCGCCTCGATGAGCGTGCCGCTGAAGTCGCCGAAGAAGCGGCCCCACGCCGTTTGCCATGTGGCCAAGGCCTGCCGCACCTGTTCCTGATTGAAATCTTCCGCGGTGATTTTGCGCCTGAGCTCGCGACGAGCCGCACGAAGCTGCCGCCAGTCTTCCGCGTAGTGCGGCGCATCGCGCTTTATGACCGCGCCGAATGCGGCCGCATCCTGCGACGGCAGGATGGCCTCGGCCCTGGCCAAGGCGCCGGCCAGCGGCGTTCCGAAACCAGCGTCGCTGCGGCGATTGTGCCAGACTTGGCCGCCGATCAGCGCGACGAGGAAAAGGTTGAGGATGACCGAAGCCGGCAGCGCGAGCCGTCGCCAATTCGGGATTCCACGGAGTCTCTCGACCATCTTCTTCACGCTAATCCGCCAGAATCTGGAGCGGCGCCGGCTCGAGCAAGGTCAGCACGCCGTCGGGCGCAGGCGCCGACGCGTACATCACGCCGATCAGCAACCCCGCCATGATGGCCAACCCGCCACCCGTCGCCATCCCCGCCCAGCGGAGATAGAGCTCGAGCGCCCCATCGCCGCCTCGCGCCGGCATCCCTGCGAAGCGCCGGCGTGCCGCCCCTCGCCGTGTCGATGCCGCAATCCGGGCCGCGACGCCCGATCGCAGCCTGGCGAGCGCCGCATCCTCGCCGCCGGGCTGCCAGAGCACGGCATCTTCGCCGGCGCTCGCCGCGTCGATCGCCTCGTCCAGCGCCAGTGCCTCGTCGAGAAGCGCGCGCGCTTCGGCGGAGACGTTTAGCAGCGCCCGCGCCTCGCCGCGCACCTCGTCC
>DAHUYF010000025.1 GCA_027315365.1 Rhodospirillales bacterium
TGGCCTTGTGCTGACTACATCAAGCGCCATCGGCAAGCCACGCGGCATCTGGGACAACCGCCCGAGAGTGTAAACGCACACTGGTTTACCCCATCCCAGCGAGCGCTACGATTCCAGTCGGGGCAGTGCTCGCTGGAATGGGCGGCATCGGCGCTGAAGAGAATGTGTCGAGCCGCAATCCATGCGACACGGACGAGGCTATGTAGTAGGGCGGAGGGAGTGGGATTCGAACCCACGATACGGTTGCCCGTATACACGCTTTCCAAGCGTGCGCCATCGACCACTCGGCCACCCCTCCGCGGCTCCGGCGATGAGGCGCGGACGCCCCCGGTCGTGAGCCGCGGAGCCTAACCGAGGCCCCCGCGGCACGCAACCACGGCCGCGCAATTTCATTGCGCGGGACTCCCCGCCTCTCTATAAGGAAACCGCAGCACGACAAGCCGGCGCTGCGGGGCAAGGGCATGATCATCGGGCGGATCATCGGCTGGCTGCTGGTGCTGGTGGCGCTGGTGGTGCTGGTCGCCGACCTCATCGCCCGCATCGATACCGGGCATTTCGCCCTCACCGCCGCGGGCCAGCTCTGGTTCGAGATCAGCCCATCCACCCTCGAGCTCGTCCAGCCGGCGATCCAGCGTCATCTCCTGCCCTGGCTCTGGAACCCCGTCGTCGTCGTGCTGACCTGGCCGGCGGCGCTGGTGCTGGCCGCGCCCGGCCTGGCGCTGCTCTGGCTGTGCCGCGCGCGCGGCCGGCGCAGGCGGCGGCGGTAGAGGCGGCGAGAATTGCCGGCGAGGGTGCGGACAAGCTCGCGAGACGAGCTTGCCCGGGAGCTTCGCCTAGCTGTCGCTCATCTTGAGGGCGGCGAGGAAGGCGGATTGCGGGATCTCGACCTTGCCGAACTGGCGCATGCGCTTGCGCCCCTCTTTCTGCTTCTCCAGCAGCTTTCTTTTTCTCGTGATGTCGCCGCCATAGCATTTGGCGAGCACGTCCTTGCGCAGCGCCTTGACCGTCTCGCGGGCGATGATGCGGCCGCCGATCGCCGCCTGGATGGCGATGAGGAAGAGCTGGCGCGGGATCAGCTCCTTGAGCCGTTCGCACAGCGCGCGGCCGCGCCGCTCTGCCTGGCTGCGATGCACGATGATGGCAAGCGCGTCAACCGGCTCGCTGTTGACCAGGATGTTCATCAAGACGAGGTCGCCCTCGCTGTAGCCGTCCATCTGGTAGTCGAAGCTGGCATAGCCGCGGCTCACCGATTTGAGCCGGTCGTAGAAGTCGAACACCACCTCGTTGAGCGGCAGGCGGTAGACCACCATGGCGCGGGTGCCGGCATAGGTCAGGTCGAGCTGCACGCCGCGCCGCTCCTCGCAGAGCGCGAGCACGCCGCCGAGATAGTCGTCCGGCACCAGCACCGTCGCCTTGATCCAGGGCTCCTCGATGTGGTCGATCTTGACCGGGTCCGGCATGTCGACCGGATTGTGCAGCGCCATCGCCTCGCCGTTGGTGAGATGGATGTGATAGACGACCGAAGGCGCGGTGGTGATCAGGTTGAGGTTGAACTCGCGCTCGAGCCGCTCCTGGATGATCTCGAGATGCAGCAATCCCAGGAAGCCGCAGCGGAAGCCGAAGCCCAGCGCCGCCGAGGTCTCGGGCTCGTATTCGAAGCTGGCGTCGTTGAGGCGGAGCTTGGCGAGGCTGTCGCGCAGGTGGTCGTAATCGGCGGCGTCGGTGGGAAAGAGGCCGCAGAACACCACCGGCTGCAGCGGCTTGAAGCCGGGCAGCGCCTCGGCCGCCGGCCGGCGGTCCTCGGTGATGGTGTCGCCGATCCGGCAATCCGCCACCGTCTTGATGCCGGCGGTGATGAAGCCGATCTCGCCGGGGCCGAGTTCGGGCACCGGCACGCCTTTGGGCGTGAACACGCCGACCCGCTCCACCGGATGGGCGGCGCCGGTCGCCATGAAGCGGACCTTGAGCCCCGACTTCAGCACGCCATCCTTCACCCGTACCAGGATGACGACGCCGAGATAGCTGTCGTACCAGCTGTCGACCAGCAGCGCCTTGAGCGGCGCCGCCGCGTCGCCCCGGGGCGGCGGCAGGCGGTGGACCAGCGCCTCCAGCACCTCCTGGATGTTGAGCCCGGTCTTGGCCGAGATCTCGACCGCGCCCGAGGCGTCGAGGCCGATGACCTCCTCGATCTGCTGCTTGACGCGCTGCGGCTCGGCCGCCGGCAGGTCGATCTTGTTCAGCACCGGCACGATCTCGTGATTGGCCTCGATCGCCTGATAGACATTGGCGAGCGTCTGCGCCTCGACCCCCTGGCTGGCGTCGACGACGAGCAGCGAGCCCTCGCAGGCGGCGAGTGAGCGGCTGACCTCGTAGGCGAAATCGACATGGCCCGGCGTGTCCATGAGATTGAGCTCATAGCTCTCGCCGTTGCGGGCGGTATAGGCGAGACGCACCGTCTGCGCCTTGATGGTGATGCCGCGCTCGCGCTCGATATCCATGCTGTCGAGCACCTGCTCGCGCATCTCGCGCGCCTCGAGCCCGCCGCAGAACTGGATGAGGCGGTCGGCGAGCGTCGATTTGCCGTGATCGATATGCGCGATGATCGCGAAATTGCGGATGTGAGCGAGGTCGGTCATGCGCCGATGCTGGAAGCCGCGTGGAAGATAGGGGCTGCCGGCTCCCGACGCAATGTCAGGAGCGGCCGGAGAAGAGCGTTAACCACGGCAGAGCGGGCGATCGCCGGCAGGCGCCGGCGCCGCTACCGCCGGAGCGTGCCGCCGGTGGCCTTTTCCACCGCGGCGATGAGCTTCTGCGCGAAGGCCTCCAGCGCCTCGTCGGTGAGCGTCGCCTGCTCGGGCTGCAGCACCACGGTGACCGCAAGCGACTTCTTGCCCGGCTCGACCCCGGTCCCGGTATAGACGTCGAACAGCCTGACCTCGGCGACGAGCTTGCGGTCGACGCCGCGCACGGCGCGCAGCAGGCTCTCCGCCGGCAGCGCCGCCTCGACGATGAAGGCGAAATCGCGCTCCACCGGCTGGAAGGGCGAGAGCTTGAGCGGCGCGCGGCCGCGGCGGCTGCGCGGCAGCGGCACGTGGTCGACGAAGACCTCGAATCCCACCGCCGGCCCGTCCACCTTCATTTCCTTGAGCACGCCGGGATGAAGCTCGCCGAAATAGCCCAGCAGCTTCGGCCCGAGGCGCAGCGTCGCGGCCCGGCCGGGGTGATACCATTCCGGCGCCTCGGCGACGAGCTGCAGGCTTTCGGCGGCGGCGCCGGCGGCGGCGAGCGCCGCCAGCGCATCGGCCTTGGCGAGCAGCGCGTCGACCGGCCGGCCGGGATCGTCCCAGCGCTTGGGCCCGGTGCGGCCGACCCGGAGGCCGGCGGCGACCAGGTCCTGTCCCTCGGGCGTGTCGTCGCGGTATTGCGGCCCGAGCTCGAACAGCGCGGCGCAGGATTGGCCGCGATCGGCGTTGCGCTGCGCCGCCTGCAGCAGGTTGGGCAGGATCGACGGGCGCATCTGGTCGAGATCGGCGCTGATCGGATTGACGACGCCGAGGCTCGCGGGCGCCGCGCCGAAGAGCTCGGCGAGCTTCTTCGGCATGAACGAGAAGGTTACCGCCTCGACCAGCCCGCGCGAGGCCAGCGTGCGGCGCACGAAGCCGCGCCGTCGCTGCGCCAGGCTCAGCGCCGGCTTCGGCAGTGCGCCGTCGCGCGATGGCGCCACCGCCGGGATATGGTCGTAGCCGTGGATGCGCAGCACTTCCTCGACCAGATCGGCCTCGCCCTCGATGTCGCCGCGCCAGGAGGGCGGCTCGACGGCCAGCGCATCCCCCGCCTCGTTCACCGTGCAGCCCAGCGCGGTCAGGATGCGCCGCTGCTCGGCCGCCGGCAGGTCGAGCCCGCCCAGGCTCAGCGTGCGCGCGGGCCGGAAGCGACAGCTGCGCCGCCACTCCGGGACCGCGCCCGAGACCGCCACCTCGCTGGGATCGCCGCCGCAGAGCTCGAGCACCAGCCGCGTCGCGATCTCGATGCCGGGACGGGTGAAATCGGGATCGAGCCCGCGCTCGAAGCGATAGCGGGCATCGCTCTGGACCTGCAGCGTGCGGCCGGTCGCGGCGGTGCGCACGGGATCGAACAGCGCCGCCTCGATATAGACGTTGCGCGTCGCCTCGGTGCAGCCGGTGCTCTCGCCGCCGATGACGCCGCCGAGGCTCAGCACCTCGCGATCGTCGGCGATCACCGTCATCCCGGCGTCCAGCGCGTAGCTGCGGCCGTTGAGCGCCGCCAGGCTCTCTCCCGGCCGGGCGCCGCGGACCACGAGGTCGCCGGCGAGCTTGTCGGCGTCGAAGACGTGCAGCGGGCGGCCGAGATCGAAGGTGACGAAATTGGTGATGTCGACCAGCGCCGAGATCGGCCTGAGCCCGATGGCGACAAGGCGGTCCTGCAGCCAGCGCGGGCTCGGCCCGTTGCGCAGGTTGCGCACCAGCCGGCCGATGAACAGCGGGCAGGCCTTGTCGTCCGGCCCGGCGAGATGCACCGCGACGGGACACGGGAACCGCCCCGGCACCGGGCTCACATCGAGCGGCAACAGCCGCCCCAGCCCCGAGGCGGCGAGGTCGCGGGCGATGCCGCGCACCCCCAGGCAGTCGCCGCGATTGGGCGTCACCTTGATGTCGAGGATGGGATCGTCGAGCCCCATCGCGGCGGCGAAGCGCCGGCCGACCGGCAGCCCTTCGGGCAGCTCGATGATGCCCTGATGGTCGTCGGACAGACCGAGCTCGGCGGCCGAGCACAGCATGCCGTTCGAGGCCTGGCCGCGGATCGTGCTCTGCTTCAGCACCAGCCCGCTTTTGGGGATGGTGGCGCCGGGCGGCGCGAAGACGCCGAGCATGCCGGCGCGCGCGTTGGGCGCGCCGCACACCACCTGGACCGTCTCGCTGCCGGTATCGACCCGGCAGAGGCGGAGCTTGTCGGCATTGGGGTGCGGCTCGGCCGAGACCACGCGGGCGACCAGGAACGGCGCCAGATCCTTGCCGCGGTTCTCGATGCCGTCGACCTCGAGCCCGCGCATCACCAGCGTGGCGACGATCTCGTCGAGCGTCGCGGCGGTCTCGAGATGCGTCTTGAGCCACGCGAGCGTCGTCTTCATCGCCCGAGCCCTCCCGTCATCGACGGCAGATCGAGCGGCAGGAAGCCGTAATGCCGCAGCCAGCGCAGGTCGTTGTCATAGATCGCGCGCAGATCGGGGATGCCGTATTTCAGCATGGCGATGCGCTCGATCCCCATGCCGAACGCGAAGCCCTGGTAGCGTGCGGGATCGATGCCGCAATTCGCCAGCACCTTGGGATGCACCATGCCCGAGCCGAGGATCTCGAGCCAGTCGCCGCCGGCGCCGATCTTGAGCCCGCCGCCGTCGCGCGAGCAGCCGATATCGACCTCGGCCGAGGGCTCGGTGAAGGGGAAATAGCTCGGCCGGAAGCGCACCGGCAGGTCGTCGATGTCGAAGAAGGCGCGGCAGAATTCGATGAGGCAGCCCTTCAAATGCCCCATATGCGTCGCCTCGTCGATGACCAGGCCCTCGACCTGGTGGAACATCGGCGAATGTGTCGCGTCGTGATCGCTGCGGAAGGTGCGGCCGGGAACGATGATGCGAATCGGCGGCGCGATGCTCTGCATGGTGCGGACCTGCACCGGCGAGGTATGGGTGCGCAGCACCTTGCGGCCGCCGTCCCGGTGTTCCGGCAGGTAGAAGGTGTCCTGCTCCTGGCGCGCGGGATGCTCGGGCGGAATGTTGAGCGCGGCGAAATTGTGGAAGTCGTCCTCGATATCCGGCCCCTCGGCGACGCTGAAGCCCATCTCGCCGAAGATCGCCACGATTTCATCGATCGTCTGGCTCAGCGCATGGATGCGGCCGTCGCCCTCGGCGCGCACCGGCAGGCTGACATCGACGCGCTCCTGGGCGAGCCGGGCGCGCAGCGCCTCGTCCTCGAGCCGGCGCGCGGCATGGCCGATCGCCTCCTCCGCCTCGCCCTTGAGCAGGTTGAGCGCCTGGCCGCGCTCCCGCCGGTCGGCGCCCTCGAGCGCCCCCAGCCCCTTCATCAGCTCGGTGACCCGCCCCTTGCGACCGAGGATGGCGATCCGCGCCTGTTCGAGCGCGTCGAGGCTGGTCGCCTGCCGGATCAGCCGCAGGATTTCGTCGCGCAGATGGTCGAGGCTCTCCATGGTGTGGTCCTCGCAGGAAAAAGGGGCCGGAACGGCCCCTTTCCTTCGCTTTCGCGCGCCTGCCGGCGGGGCCTAACGACAGCACCCGTCGCTAAATCGCTGCCGCCGCAGAGCGCGCCTCATCGCCTTACGCCTTCAGCGCCGCTTGCGCCTCGGCGACGATCGCCTTGAACGCCTCCGGCTCGCGCACCGCGAGATCGGCCAGCACCTTGCGGTCGATCTCGAGCCCGGCGCGCTTGACGCCGTTCATGAACTGCGAATAGGTCAGCCCCTCGGCGCGGACGCCGGCATTGATGCGCTGAATCCACAGCGCGCGGAAATTGCGCTTCTTGGCGCGCCGGTCGCGATAAGCATAGCGCAGCCCCTTCTCGACCTTCTCGATGGCGACGCGGAAGGCGTCCTTGGCCCGGCCGCGATAGCCCTTGGCCAGCCCCAGCACCTTCTTGTGCCGGGCATGCGCGGTCACGCCGCGTTTGACGCGTGCCATGGCTCAGCCTCGCATATAGGGCATGTAGGTCAGCACCAGCCGCGCATCGCCCTTCTCGAGGGTGAAGGTGCCGCGCGCCTTGCGCTTCATCTTCTTGGGCTTGCTGATCAGGCGGTGGCGCTTATGCGCGACATTCGCCTTGACCTTGCCCGAGGCAGTGCGGGCGAACCGCTTCTTCGCCCCGCTCTTGGTCTTCATCTTGGGCATTTCGGTCCTTTCCAGGATTTGGTGGCGACGGCGAGGCATGCCCTTGGGCGCTCTAAAGCGCGGCCAGCCGTCGGGAAGGCGCGGTTTATAGCCGGCGGGGCGGCGAAAGGCAAGCGCCGGGAGCGGCGCCGGGAGCGGCTATCGCCCCGAGGACGCCAGCACCCGCCGCGCCACCGGCAGCACCAGCGCATAGGGCAGGATCCGGCCCATCACCGCGCCGATCCGGTTGTTGAAGCCGGTCACGACCAGGCGCCGGCCGCGTCTCAGCGCCGCATAGCCGGCCCGCGCCACCGCCGCCGGGCTCATCGCCGCCATGCCGGGCAGGTTGAGGAGCGCGATGTCCTCGATCTCGGCCGCGCGGAAGAAGTTGGTCTCGGTCGCGCCGGGGCAGAGCGCGGTGACGCCGACGCCGCTGCCGCGCAGCTCCTCGCCGAGCGCCAGGCTGAGGCTCAGGACATAAGCCTTGGTGGCGCAATAGACCGCCATCATCGGCCCCGGCTGGAAAGCGGCGGTCGAGGCGACGTTGAGCACCCGCCCGGACCGCCGCGCCACCATGCCCGGCAGGAACAGCCGCGTCAGCGCCGTCAGCGCGGCAACGTTGACCGCGATCATGCCGTCGATGCGCAGGGGATCGGCGGCGTGGAACGGCCCTTGATCACCGAAGCCGGCATTGTTCACCAGCACATCGACCTGGCGCGCACCGACCCGGGCGAAGAGCTCGGCCGCGGCGCCCGGCCGGGCAAGATCGGCCGGCAGGACGGTCGCCGCCGCGCCGTGTCTCGCCCGAAGCTCGGCGGCAAGCGCCTCCAGCGCCGCTTCGCTCCGCGCCACCAGGATGAGGTCGTGGCCGTCGGCGGCGAGCGCGCGCGCCAGCTCGGCGCCGATGCCGCTCGAGGCTCCCGTCACCAGCGCCAGCGGCCGTTTGCCCTCGCTCATCCATCGCCTCCCTGACGTGCCCCGGCCGGCACGGCCGAGGTCAAGCGGTTCACGGGAATTCTCCTGCGGCCGACGGGGCGCTCGTCGGCGCCTCTTCGGCTATGCCGGGCACCGTCATGACCCCGGCCGATCGGCGGCGTGACCCGGTTCAGCGTCCCCGGCTATTTTGGCGACATCACCATGGTCATCTGCCGGCCTTCCATGCGCGGGTGCTGCTCGATCTTGGCGATCTTGTCGAGATCGGTGCGCACGCGCATCAGCACGTTCATGCCGATTTCCTGATGCGCCAGCTCGCGGCCGCGGAAGCGCATGGTGACCTTCACCTTGTCGCCTTCCTCGATGAATTTGAGCATGCTGCGCATCTTGACCTCGTAGTCGTGATCATCGATGCCGGGGCGCAGCTTGATCTCCTTGACCTCGATGACCTTCTGCTTCTTGCGCGCCTCGTTGCGCCGCTTCTGCTCCTCGTATTTGAACTTGCCGTAGTCGAGGATCTTGACCACCGGCGGATCGGCGTTGGCGGCGACTTCGACGAGATCGAGCCCGGCTTCGGTCGCGCGCTGCAGCGCCTCGTTGCGGGTGACGACCCCGATCATCTCCCCGCGTTCGTCGACCAGCCGGACGCGCGGTACCATGATCTCCTGATTGACGCGCGGCCCGTCGCGGGTTGGCGTCGCAGTCGTAGGTAGTCTGGCGATGCAACTCCTCCTTATCGAATGCATATGACCCCGTCGGCGCCGCTGCCCAACCGGCGGGTGCCGTCCGAGATCCCCCTGCAGCCACCCCTCAGAACGAGGGCGGGGCTGCCTCCGCCTTCAATCTAGCGATGGCCTCGGCCAGCGCAAGGACTTCCTGTTCCTTGCCGCCGAGCCGCCGGACGGCCACCGTGCCCTGCTCCGCCTCGCGCTTGCCGACCACCAGCAGCGCCGGGATCTTGGCGAGGCTGTGCTCGCGGATCTTGTAGGTGATCTTCTCGTTGCGGGTATCGGCCGCGGCGCGCAAGCCGGCCGCGGCGCAGGCGGCGTGCACGGTCTCGGCATAGGCATCCGCCTCCGAGGTGATGGTCGCCACCATCGCCTGCACCGGGGCGAGCCAGAGGGGAAAGCGCCCGGCATAGTGCTCGATCAGGATGGCGATGAATCGCTCCATCGAGCCGAAGATGGCGCGGTGCAGCATGACCGGCGTATGGCGCTGCCCGTCCTCGCCGATATAGCTGGCACCCAGCCGCTCGGGCAGCACGAAATCCACCTGCAGGGTGCCGCATTGCCAGTCGCGGCCGAGCGCGTCGCGCAGCACGAATTCGAGCTTGGGCCCGTAGAAGGCGCCTTCGCCGGGATTGAGCAGGTAGGGCAGCCCCGCCGCCTCGGTCGCCGCCTTGAGCGCGCTTTCGGCGTGGTCCCAGACCGCATCCGTCCCGGCGCGCAGCGCCGGCCGGTCGGCGAACTTGACGGTGAACTCCGCGAAGCCGAAATCGCGATAGACCGAGCGCAGCAGCTCGCAGAAGGCCACCGTCTCGGGCGTGATCTGCGCCTCGGTGCAGAAGATATGCGCGTCGTCCTGGGTGAAGGCACGCACCCGCATGATGCCGTGCAGCGCGCCCGAGGGCTCGTTGCGATGGCAGGAGCCGAACTCGGCCAAGCGCAGCGGCAGCTCGCGGTAGGAATGCAGCTCTTGGCGGAAGATCTGCACATGGCCGGGGCAGTTCATCGGCTTGACCGCCAGCACGCGCTCCTTGCCCTCGTCCTCGTCGCGCACGGTGAACATCACGTGCCGGAACTTCTCCCAGTGGCCCGAGGCCTCCCAGAGCGCGCGGTCGATGAGCTGCGGCGTCTTCACCTCGACATAGCCCGCCTGGTCGAGCCGGCGGCGCAGATAGCTCTCGACGGTGCGGTAGAGCGTCCAGCCCTTGGGGTGCCAGAACACGCTGCCCACCGCCTCTTCCTGCTGGTGGAAGAGACCGAGCTCGCGGCCGAGGCGGCGGTGGTCGCGCTTGTCCGCCTCCTCGAGCTGGAAGAGATACTGCTTCAGCGCCTTCTCGTCGGCCCAGGCGGTGCCGTAGACGCGCTGGAGCTGCTGGTTGCGGGCATCGCCGCGCCAATAGGCGCCGGCCACCTTCATCAGCTTGAAGGCATGGCCGAGCCTGCCGGTGGAGGGCAGATGCGGGCCGGTGCAGAGATCGACGAACGTGCCCTGGCGATAGAGGCTGATCGCCTCCTCGGCGGGGATCTCGTTGATCCACTCGGCCTTGTAGCGCTCGCCGATCGATTTGAAGAAGGCGACGGCGCGGTCGCGCTCCCACTCCTCGCGCGTGATCGCCTCGTCGCGCTCGACGATCTCGTGCATGCGCCCCTCGATCTTTTCGAGATCCTCGGGGGTGAAGGGCTGGTCGCGCGCGAAATCGTAATAGAAGCCGGTGTCGGTCGCCGGGCCGAAGGTCACCTGCGTCTCGGGATAGAGCTCCTTCACCGCCTCGGCCATGACATGGGCGGCGTCGTGGCGCAGGATATCCAGCGCCTCGGGCGCGTCGCGGGTGAGGATCGCCACCTTGGCATCGCGCTCGATGCGCAGCGCGAGGTCGCGCGCCTCGCCGTCGATCTTGACGGCCAGCGCCGCCTTGGCGAGGCCGGGCCCGATCGACTGCGCGATCTCGGCGCCGGTCACCGGCCCGGAAAAGCTGCGGACCTTGCCGTCGGGAAGCGTGATGCTGACGGGACTCATGCCCGCCGATTTAGCCGAAGGCGAGAGTGGCGGCAACCTCCTCGACCGCGAGGCGGGCGAGATCGGGGCGGCGCAGGACGGCCACGCGCGGGCCGCGCGGCGCGGTAAGATCCGGGTCGGAGTCCGCCGAATAGAGCACGGTGGCGGGACAGCCCGATGCCACCAGGAGATGCATCGGCCCGGTATCGTTGCCGACCGCGTGGCGCGCGCGCCGGCCGAGCGCGACGATCTGGCCGAAGCTGGTGCGGCCGGTGAGATCGCGCGCCGCGCCGCAGCGCTCGGCGATGACCGCGCCCAGCGGCTTCTCCGCCGCTCCGCCCAGCACCACCGGCATCAGCCGGTGCCGGGCGGCGAGCACGGCGAGCGCGGCGAAATGCTCGACCGGCCAGCGCTTCCCCGGCCGATGCGTCGATCCCCCCGGCACCAGCAGCAGCAGCCGCTCCGGCAGATCGAAATCCGCGATGTCGCGCGCCGCCCAGGCGAGGTCGGGGGGCGGCACGGAAGCGATGCCGGCGGCGCGCAACTGCTCGGCCTGGCGGTCGATGGTGTGCATGAAGTCGCGCCGCGGATTGTCGTGCGGCAGCGAGGCGCCAGCGGCGATGCCCGACCAGGCCGGCCGCCCCATCAGCCGGTGATAGAAGCTCGAGCGGTCGGAGGTCTGGAGGTCATAGACCCGATCGAAGCGGGGCTGGCGCAGCCGCCGCCGCAGCCGCCACCAGCCGGCGAGATCGAGGAGCCGCGGCCGCTCGTCGAGCAGCACCCGGTCGAAATAAGGCGCGGCGCGGGCGAGCTCGGCATAGGGCGCGGTGGTGAGCAGCGTGATCTCGTCGCCGCGATGATGCGCGCGGATCGCCGCCGCGGGGCCCATCGCCTGGACGAAATCGCCAAGCGCGCCGAGCTTGATGACCAGGATGCGCATCGGCGCGTCAACGTCCGCGGCTCATTGCGCCGCCACCGGCCCCTCAGCCACCGCCGGAAACAGAATCTCCTCATAGACCGCGAGCGTGCGACCGGTCATCGCCTGGGTGGTGAAATGCGCGCGCATATGGGCAATTGCGCGCTGCGCCAGGCTCATCCGCTCGGCCGGGCTCAGCGCCAGCGCGCCGGCGAGCGCCTCGGCGAGCGGCTGGGCATCGTCGGGCGGTACCAGCCAGCCGGTCTCGCCGTCGAGCACGATCTCGCGCGCGCCGCCGTGATCGGTGGCGATGACCGGCCGGCCCATCGCCAGCCCCTCGGCGATGATCCGGCCGAAGCCTTCCGGCCGCGTCGAGGCCGAGACGACGACATCGGCGAGCATATAGGCGGCGGGAATGTCGCGGCAGTCCTCGATCAGCTGGAAGAGGCCGCCCAGCCCGCGCCGCGCGATGGTGTCGATCAGCTGCTGGCGGTAGCGCCCGTCGCCGGTGCCGACCAGCACGCAGCGGAGATCGCGGCGCTGCAGGCGCGCCACCGCATCGACCAGCACGAGCTGCCCCTTCCAGCGCGTCAGCCGGCCCGGCAGCATCACCACCTGCACCCCGTCGGGCAGCTGCCACTCGCGCGCCAGGCGGATGACGCGCTCGGCGCTGACGCGCTCGGGATCGAAGCGGCTGAAGTCGACGCCGCGCTCGATGATCCGCAGCTTCTCCGCCGGCACGCCATAGACCCGCATCGCGTGCTCGGCGACGAAGCGCGAGATGGCGATGACGCGCTCGCCCTCGGCCATCACCGCGTTGTAGCGCCGCTTGAGCCAGGTCTCGTCGCCATAGGCGTTGTGGAAGGTGGTGACGAAATGGGATCCGGTGCGCCGCGCCGCGCCGAGCGCGCTCCAGGCCGGCGCGCGGCTCCGCGCATGCAGGATGTCGATGCGCTCGCGGCGGACGAGCTGCGCCAGGCGCTCGACATTGCGCCGCATGGTGACCGGATTCTTGGAGGCGACCGGCAGCTCGACATGGAGCGCCCCGGCGCGCTCGACCTCGCGCACCATCGGCCCGCCTTCCGACGCCACCACCGCCTTCCAGCCGGCCGCCACCAGCGCCGCCGCGACCTCGACGGTGCCGCGCTCGACCCCGCCGGCAACGAGGCGCGGCAGCACCTGCAATACCGCCGGCGGGCGGGTTTCCGCCGCTGCCGCTGCAGTGCTAGTCTCGACCTTCGTCGTCATGAACAAAAGCGATGCGATGACCTGGTTACCGACGTCGAGCGCAAGCACGCCCGCGCCCAGCATCTTAACACGCGAGGACGGCGCCACAATCGCCTACCATCGTCGCGACGGCAAGCGGCCGGGCGTGGTCTTTCTCGGCGGCTTCATGTCCGACATGACCGGCACCAAGGCGCGCCGGCTCGAAGCGTTCTGCGCCGCGCGCGGCCAGGCCTACCTGCGCTTCGATTATTTCGCCCATGGCGCGTCGTCGGGCGACTTCGCCGAGGCCACCGTCGGACGCTGGCGCGAGGACGCGCTCGTCATGCTCGACCGCGCGACGCAAGGCCCGCAGATTCTGGTCGGCTCGAGCATAGGCGGCTGGCTGATGCTGCTGGCGGCGCTGGCGCAGCCGGAGCGCGTCGCCGCCCTCCTCGGCGTCGCCGCCGCCCCCGACGCGACCGAGGCGCTGATGTGGGCGAAGTTTCCGCCGGAACTGCGCGAGACGATCCTGCGCGAGGGCGCGGCGCGCGTCCCCTCCGCCTACGGCGCCGGGGGCTATCTCTTCACCCGCAAATTGATCGAGGACGGCCGCCGCCATCTGCTGATGGCCGCGCCCATCGCCATTGCCTGCCCGGTGCGGCTGCTCCACGGCATGCGCGATCCCGACGTGCCCTGGCAGACCAGCCTGGCGCTGGCCGAGCGGCTCGCCGGCAGCGACGTGACGGTGACCCTGGTCAAGGACGGCGACCATCGCCTCTCGGGCGAGAGCGATCTCGCGCTGTTGGAGCGCACGCTGGCCGCGCTGCTCGATCAGCTCCCGGCCGAGGGCCGATCGCCGAGCGCGTCGAGCCCGTCGCGATAGCCGGGGTAGCGGAGCCGCACCCCCAGTTCCTCCTTGATGCGGCGGTTGGCGACGCGCTTGTTGTCGTCGTAGAAGCTGCGCGCCATGGGCGTGAGCTCGGCCTCGGCAAACGGCACCAGCGGCGGCGGCGGCAGGCCGAGCAGGCGGCAGGCATAGGCCACCACCGCCTCGGGCGGCGCGGGGTCGTCGTCGCACACATTGTAGATCGCGCCGGGATCGGGCCGCGCCATCGACGCGCGCAGCACCTGGACGATGTCGGCGACATGGATGCGCGAGAACACCTGGCCGGGCTTGTCGATGCGCTGGGCGCGGCGCTGGCGCACGGTGTCGAGCGCGCTGCGCCCGGGGCCGTAGATGCCGGCGAGGCGGAAGACATGCACCGGCAGCCCGTGGCGGCGGTGAAGCTCAAGCCACCCGGCTTCGGCGGCGACGCGCCGCCGTCCGCGCTCGCCGCTGGGCGCGAGCGCCGCGCTCTCGTCGACCCAGCCGCCGCCGCGATCGCCATAGACGCCGGTGGTGGAGAGATACCCGACCCAGCTGAGCCCGCCGAGTGCGGCGATATCGCCGGCATGCTCGGCCAGCACGGGATCGCCGGCCTCGTCGGGCGGCACCGAGATCAGCAGATGCGTCGTGCCGGCCAGCGCGGCCGCGGCATCGGCGAGCGGTGCCGAGCGGGCGAAGCGATGGAGGGGGAAGCGGTCTGCGCCGGCGGCGCCGCTGCGGCTGGTGCCGGCGATGCGCCAGCCTTCGCCGGCGAGATCGCGGGCGAGAAAGCCGGCGCTGTAGCCGAGTCCGAAGCAGAAGAGCGCGCTCATGGCGTGGCGGCGCCGCGCGCTTCGGCTTCGAGCGCCTCTTCCATCACGTCCTGCCGCAGCCGCGCCCAGCCCCAATAGGCGAGGCAGACCAGCGCGCCGGCGGCGACCGAGAGGCGCAGCCCGATGAGCGAGGCGAGCCAGCCCAGCACCAGCGCGTTGAACGCCGGGCCGCCGCGGAACAGCATGCCGTAGAACCCCAGCACGCGCCCGCGCATGGCGGGGTCGACAGCGCTCTGGATCAACGTTTGCGCGCTGATGCCGGTGGTGACCAGCGAGAAGCCGCACAGGAAGACGCACACGATCGCCACCCAATAGCTCGCCGTCGCGGTGAAACCCAGCACCGACAGCGCGACCAGGAAGGTGTGGCCGATGATCAGCGCGGTGAGGCCATGGATGCCGGGCCGCCGCACCATCCACAGGCCGCCCACCACGGCGCCGAGCCCGAGCGTCGCGGTGAGCCAGGTATAGCCCTCCGGGCCGCGGCCAAAGACGACATCGGCGAAGCCCGGGAACATCTCGATGAAGCCGCGCAGGCTGAACGAGGTCACCGCGAACAGCAGGAGCATGCGGCCGATGCCGGGATGGCGCAGCGCATAGGCATATCCCGCGAGCGTATCGCCGACGAGCGCGCCGCGCGCCGGCGGGCGCGCGGCCGGCGCATCGGGGAGGAGCCTGATCCGGGCCAGCGCGGCGATGAAGGGAAGATATGTCACGGCGTTCAGTGCGAAGGCGAGGCCGATGCTGCCGCGCTCGATGATGACGCCCGCCACCGCCGGCCCGACGAAGCGCGCGCTGTTGAAGACCAGCGAGTTGATGGCCACTGCGGAGGGCAGGCTGGCGCGATCGACCAGATTGGGAATGAGCGCGAGCCGCGCCGGCTGGTTGACCGCGTTCGCGGCGCCGAGCGCCAGGGTCAGCAGGAACAGCAGCTCGATGCCGATCAGGCCGGTATAGGTCAGCACCGCCAGCAGCACCGCCTGCGCCATGGCGGCCAGCTGGGTCAGCCGGATGAGCCGCAGCCGGTCCACCCGGTCGGCCATCAGCCCGGCAACCGGACTCAGCAGCAGCGTCGGCAGCAGATCGGCGACGCTGACGACGCCGAGCCAGATGGTGGAATGGGCAAGCGACCAGGCCAGCCAAAGCACCGACGCGCGCTGCATCCAGGTGCCGACGAGCGACACCGAATTGCCCGCCGTGTACACCTTGTAGTTGCGTATACGAAGAACGCGCATGGCGTTCTTGAAGCCCGCCTTCGGCGCTTCGCCTCCCTCGATCGTCGCCACTCTTATGTCGCCTGCCGGTTTTTTCTGCGCCGATGTTACCAGAGCGTCACGGCCAGCGATTTACAAATTCGCGGCAAGGCTTGCCTCGCGCGGCAGCCGCCGACCATGATGGCGACTCGCGGAGCCGAGCTGCTTCCCCACGCCGGTGATCTCATGGTTATCGCCAACGCCTCCGACCTGTCATCCCCGCGCGCGCCGTCGCGGCGGCGCCAGCCGGCGACCAAGGCGCGCCGTCTCCTGCCGCTGTTCGCCCTGTGGCTCCTCGCCTTGCCCGCACCCGACGCCGCGGCGCAAGGCACCGGCAACGGCGACCTGGCGATCTTGCACGACCGCTGCGTCGCCTTCGCGCAGGCCAATCCCAAGGACGGGCTCGAGCGGGCCAAGGCCTGGCGGGAGCAGGGAGGCGGCTTCTATGCCGATCACTGCATCGCCATGGCGCTGTTCCAGCTGCATGATTTTGCCCAGGCGGCGCAGCGCTTCGAGCAGCTGGCGACCGCCACCCTCGGCATGCCGCCGCAGCAGCGCGCCCAGGTGCTCGACCAAGCCGGCCAGGCCTGGCTCGCCGGCCGGGAGCCGGCGCGCGCCAAGGCGGCGTTCGACGCCGCCATCGCGCTCAACGGCGACAGCGCCGATCTCCGCATCGACCGCGCCGAGGCCTTTGCCGACATGCAGCAATACTGGGACGCGATCGATGACCTCAACCGCGCCACCGAGATCGCCCCGGAGCGCGCCGAGGCCTATATCTACCGCGGCAGCGCCTATCGCCACGTCGATTCGCGCGATCTCGCCCTCGATGACGTCCAGCACGGCTTGTCGCTCTCGCCCAATTCGACGATAGGACTGCTCGAGCGCGGCATCCTGCGCCGGCTCGCGGGCGACATCGCCGGCGCCCGCCAGGACTGGCAGCGCGTGGTCGAGCTTGCGCCGGATTCCGCGGAAGGCTCGGCGGCGGCGGTCAATCTTGCCAACCTTAAAGGCAAGGGCCCCGCCGACAAGCCGGTCGCCCAGGCACCCAAGACGCCGAAGACGCCCTGACGCCGCCTCGGCTCAGAAATCGAGATCGGCGTAGTGCTTGGGCGGCGGCGCCCCGGGAATGTGATCGGCAAGGATGGGGCGGAAGCTCGGCCGCGATTTGATCCGGGCGTACCATTCCTTGGCCGCCTCGTACTCGTCCCAGGGCACGTCGCCGAGATAGTCGAGCGCCGAAAGATGCGCCGCGGCGCTGATGTCGGCGAGCGAGAAATGGTCGCCGGCGAGCCAGCGCCGCCGCTCGACGAGATAGCCGATATAGTCGAGGTGGTAGCCGAGATTGGCCTGGCCGGCGCGGATCGCGGCGGAGTTGGGCTGGCCGAATCCCAGAAAGCGCTTCATCATCTTCTCGCCGACGAGGTTTTCGGTGACCTCGTGGTTCATCTTCACGTCGAACCAGGCGACCAGCCGGCGCACCTCGGCGCGGTCGAGCGGATTGATCCCGAGCAGCAGCTTGTCGCGATAGACCTCGTCGAGGAACTCGGCGATCGCCCCCGCCTCGGCCAGCACCGTGCCGTCCGGCTCGATCAGCACCGGCACCTCGCCGGCCGGATTGAGCGCCAGGAACTCGGGCCGCCGCTCCCAGATGCGCTCCACCTTCATGGTGAAGTCGAGCGCCTTCTCCTGCAGCACGATGCGGATCTTGCGCGAGGCAGGCGACAGCCAGAGATGATAGAGCAGGCGCATGACCGCTCCAGTTTAGCACGGGCACAGAAAAGGCGGTTCGACCGAGTGACCCCCGATAATAGTAATAGTCAAATTTTTCGACGCTGGAAAGCTGCCGGACAGGCGGGTCAGACGTTTCGCGGCCGGGCGCGGCATCTGCTATGGTCCGGGCCGGCTCAATCGCCGGAGAGGACGAGGTCGATGCGGACGCGGGTGGGGATTGTCGGCGCCGGGCCGGCGGGTTTGCTGTTGTCGCACCTGCTGCACCTGCAGGGCATCGATTCCGTGGTGCTGGAGACGCGCAGCCGCGAGGCGATCGAGGCGACCATCCGCGCCGGCGTGCTGGAGCAGGGCACCGTCGACCTGCTGTCCGAGGTCGGGCTCGGCGAGCGCATGAAGCGCGAGGGCTTCCTGCATCACGGCATCGAGCTGCGCTTCGGCGGCCAGGGCCACCGCATCGACCTCACCGCGCTGACCGGTGGCAAGGCGATCACCGTCTACGCCCAGCACGAAGTCATCAAGGATCTGGTGAAGGCCCGTCTCGACGCCGGCGGCGAGATCCACTTCTCGGTGGAAGACGTCAGCGTGCTCGACCTCAAGAGCACCGCGCCGACCATCCGCTTCCGCCAGGACGGCGTCGTGCAGGAGCTCGTTTGCGACTTCATCGCCGGCTGCGACGGCTCGCAGGGGGTCTGCCGGCCGTCGGTGCCGCCGCGGTCGCTCACCAGCTATGAGCGGGTCTATCCCTTCGGCTGGTTCGGCATCCTCGCCCAGGCGCCGCCCTCGACCGAGGAGCTGATCTACAATCTGCACGACCGCGGCTTCGCCCTGGTCAGCACCCGCTCGCGCGAGATCCAGCGCCTCTATTTCCAATGCGACCCCAAGGAGAACATCGCCGACTGGCCCGACCAGCGCATCTGGGCGGAGCTGCAGACGCGGCTCGCCACCGGCTCCGGCTGGAAGCTGATCGAGGGCCCGATCATCCAGAAGGGCGTCATCGGCATGCGCAGCTTCGTCGTCGAGCCGATGCAGTACGGCCGGCTCTATCTCGCCGGCGACAGCGCGCATATCGTGCCGCCGACCGGCGCCAAGGGGCTCAACCTGGCGGTCGCCGACGTGCGGGTCCTCTCGGCGGCGCTGGTCGCCTTCTACCGCAAAAACCGCACCGACCTGCTGGAGCGCTATTCCGAGACCTGCCTCAGGCGCATCTGGAAGGCACAGCGCTTCTCATGGTGGATGACCTCGATGCTGCACCGTTTTCCCGGCAGCGACCCGTTCCAGCATCGCCTGCAGCTCGCCGAGCT
>DAHUYF010000033.1 GCA_027315365.1 Rhodospirillales bacterium
CTCGATGACGCAAGCTATGTGAAGAGCGCAATTGAACGGGTAATTCGAGTTCTGGCTCCTTCGTACGAGCTGCCGAGTACTTGGTACTTTTCGGTGATTCGCGCCGAGGACGGATTTTATGTCATCACAGATATCTCATTCGATGCGCTGAACGCTGAATACAACAAGACGATGCCGGGCCACTCAATCTCGCTGGCTTACCTGCTCAGTCAGATTCTGGAGGCCCGAGCGGATATGCAAATAGCTTCGGATCATATGGCTGAGCTTGTCACGAACCCAGCATCGTCGCAAATCATCCAGCTGAGATTCCAAAACATCCTGAGAAAGAGGGAGAGGAGTGTAAACGAATTCGAGCTCTTTCAGAGCACATTCTTGAACAACGCAAGGGCGGTCGGCGATGCAATAAATTCTGGGGTCAGAAGGTTCGACGACTTTATCCCGGTGCTGGAGCAAGCATCGAGATTTAAAGAGTGGCTACGTACGCGCAATCCCGACGAGACGCTTTTAGGCGAGTATTTCAAAGCGGCTACAGCGGAAACGTGGGTGGACAGATTGCCTACCAAAGGCATGCGGTTTGTTATGGCGACGGGGTTGGGGGTGGCGGCTGAGACGCTGTTTCCCGCTAGCGGATTGGGCTTGTTTGCTTCGCTGGGAATAGGTGCCGCGGATTCATTGCTGCTGGATCGCGTGCTAAAGGGTTGGCGCCCGAGCCAATTTGTCGAAGGGCCGCTAAGACAGTTTATTGAGCCTTAGCGTAGTTGCGGTTAGTTCGCCATCGCCGACCGTATATGGCGCCTAGCGCGGCAGGTCCGAGTTCCCCATCAGGAACTCGTCGACCGCGCGGGCGCATTGGCGGCCTTCGCGGATCGCCCAGACGACCAGCGACTGGCCGCGCCTGGTATCGCCGGCGGCGAAGACCTTGGGCACCGAGGTCGCGTAGTCGCGCTCGCTCGCCTTGACGTTGCCGCGGGGATCGAGCTCGACGCCGATGCTCTGCAACGCGCCGCGATGCACCGGATGGACGAAGCCCATGGCGAGCAGCACGAGATCGCATTTGATGTGGAAGGCGCTGCCGGGCAGCTCGCGCATCTGCATCCGGCCGTTCTCGGCGACCCACTCGACGCGCGCCGCCTCGAGCCCGGTGACGCGCCCGTCCTTGCCGGTGAAGCCCTTGGTCGCGACCGCGAAATCGCGGTGGCAGCCTTCCTCGTGCGAGCTCGAGGTGCGCAGCTTCAGCGGCCAGTTCGGCCAGGTCGTCAGCTTCTCTTCGTGCTCGGGCGGCAGCGGCAGGATCTCGAGCTGGCTGACCGAGCGCGCCTTGTGCCGGTTGGAGGTGCCGATGCAGTCGGAGCCGGTGTCGCCGCCGCCGATCACCAGCACGTCGCGCCCGGTCGCCATGATGCCCTCGGCCTCCGGCACCTTCTCGCCGGCGACGCGGCGGTTCTGCTGCGCCAGGAAGTCCATGGCGAAATGGATGCCCCCGAGCTCGCGGCCCGGCACCGGCAGGTCGCGCGGATGCTCGGCGCCGATGGCGAGCACGATGGCGTCGTAGCCCTGCATCAGCTTCTCGACCGGGACGTTGACGCCGATATGGCAATTGGGGTGGAACTCGACGCCCTCGGCGCGCATCTGCGCGATGCGGCGGTCGATGACGACCTTCTCGAGCTTGAAATCCGGGATGCCGTAGCGCAGCAGCCCGCCGATGCGCGGCGCCTTCTCGAACACGGCCACGGCATGCCCGACCCGCGCCAGCTGCTGCGCGCAGGCGAGCCCGGCCGGGCCCGAGCCGATGACCGCGACGCGCTTGCCGGTGCGGTGCGCCGAGATCTGCGGCTCGACCCAGCCCTCGCTCCAGCCGCGTTCGACGATCGTGTGCTCGATGGTCTTGATGGTGACCGGCTGCTCGACCAGGTTGAGCGTGCAGGCGGCTTCGCAGGGCGCCGGGCAGACGCGCCCGGTCACGTCGGGAAAATTGTTGGTGCGGTGAAGCACGGCGAGCGCGCCGCGCATGTCGTCGTCGTAGACCAGCTCGTTCCAGTCCGGGATGATGTTGTTGACCGGGCAGGCGTGATGGCAGAAGGGCGTGCCGCAATCCATGCAGCGCGCGCCCTGCCGGCGCAGCTCGTCTTCCGGCAGCGGACGGACGAACTCGCGCCAATGTTGCAGCCGCTCGCCCGCCGGCGCGTAGCCGCGCTCGCGCCGCTGATACTCCAGAAACCCCGTCGGCTTTCCCATCGATCCCCGGCTCCTAATCGCCCACCGCCACGCTCACCTCGGTGCGCTCGGTGGCGCGGCTGCGGGCCTGGATCTGCTGCAGCGCGCGGCGATACTCGATGGGCATGACCTTGACGAACTTGCTGCGATAGCTGTCCCAGGCGGCGAGGATGGTCTTGCCGCGCGGGCTGTCGGTGTAGCGCACATGGCGGGCGACGAGGCGGCGCACGATCTGCGCATCGGCCTGGGTCAGGCTGTGGGCGATGTCGACCAGGCCGTGCGCCTCGATATCGCCGCCGCGATGCTCCAGCGCCTCGAGCGCGTCGTCCTCGTCGGCCAGCGGCTCGAGATCGACCATGGCGAGGTTGCAGCGCCGCTCGAAATCGCCGCGCTCGTCGAGCACATAGGCGATGCCGCCGCTCATGCCGGCGGCGAAGTTGTTGCCGGTCTCGCCGAGGACGAGGACGGTGCCGCCGGTCATGTACTCGCAGCCATGCGCGCCGACGCCCTCGACCACGGCGATGGCGCCGGAATTGCGCACCGCGAAGCGCTCGCCGGCGACGCCGCTCAGGAAGCACTCGCCGTTGACGGCGCCGTAGAGCACGGTGTTGCCGACGATGATGCTGCGGTGCCGCTCGAGCGGGCTCGCCTGCGGCGGGTAGACGATAATGCGGCCGCCCGACAGGCCCTTGCCGCAGTAGTCGTTGGTCGCGCCCTCGAGCTCGAGCGTGACGCCGCGCGCGAGGAAGGCGCCGAAGCTCTGCCCGGCGGTGCCCTTGAAGCGCACATGGATCGAACCGTCCGGCAGGCCCTCGTCGCCGTAGCGCTTGGCGATCTCGCCCGAGAGCATGGCGCCGACCACGCGATGGACGTTGCGGATCGGCATCTCCAGCGTGACCGCCTGGCGCTTGTCCAGCGCCGGTTTCGCCTTGGCGATGAGCTTGTGGTCGAGCGCGCCGTCGAGGCGGTGCTGCTGCGGCTCGCAGTGATGCGTCGCCGTGCCCGGCGCCACCTTCGGCTGATGCAGGATGCGCGTGAGGTCGAGGTGGCGCGCCTTTGGGTGGTCGAGGCCGCGCCGCAGCTCCAGCAGATCGGACCGGCCGATCATCTCGTCGATCGTGCGGAAGCCCAGCTTCGCCATGTACTCGCGCACTTCCTCGGCGATGAACAGGAAGAAGTTGACGACGTCCTCGGGCTTGCCGACGAAGCGGTGGCGAAGTTCGGGGTTCTGCGTCGCGACGCCGACCGGACAGGTATTGAGATGGCACTTGCGCATCATGACGCAGCCGGCCGAGATCAGCGCCGCGGTGGCGAAGCCGAACTCGTCGGCGCCGAGCAGCGCGCCGACGATCACGTCGCGCCCGGAGCGCAGCCCGCCATCGACCTGCACGGCGATGCGGCCGCGCAGCCCGTTCAGCACCAGCGTCTGGTGCGTCTCGGCGAGGCCGATCTCCCAGGGCTCGCCGGCGTGATGGATCGAGGTCAGCGGGCTGGCGCCGGTGCCGCCTTCATGGCCGGAGATGGTGACGTGGTCGGCATAGGCCTTGGCGACCCCCGCCGCGATGGTGCCGACGCCGAGCTCGGAGACCAGCTTGACGCTGATCCGCGCCGCGGGGTTGGCGTTCTTGAGGTCGTGGATGAGCTGCGCCAGATCCTCGATCGAATAGATGTCGTGATGCGGCGGCGGCGAGATCAGCCCCACGCCCGGGGTCGAGCGGCGCACGCGGGCGATCCAGTCGTCGACCTTGTGGCCGGGCAGCTGGCCGCCTTCGCCGGGCTTGGCGCCCTGCGCCATCTTGATCTGCAGGTCGCTGGCGTTGACGAGATACTCGATGTTGACGCCGAAGCGGCCGGACGCCACCTGCTTGATCGCCGAGCGCATGCTGTCGCCGTTGGGCAGCGGCTTGTAGCGCTGGGAATCCTCGCCGCCCTCGCCGGTGTTGGAGCGGCCTTGCAGGCGGTTGAGGGCGATGGCGAGCGTGGTGTGCGCCTCCCACGAGATCGAGCCAAAGGACATGGCGCCGCCGGAGAAGCGCTTGACGATCTCGCTCGCCGGCTCGACCTCGGCGATCGGGATCGGCGCCGGCGGGTATTTCAGGTCGAGGAGGGCGCGCAGCGCGACGATCCCCGCGTCCTGCTCGCCGACCTTGCGCGTGTATTCCTTGAACTGCCGGTAGTCGCTGGCGCGCACCGCGTGCTGCAGCAGCGACACCGTCTCCGAGGTCCAGATATGCGTCTCGCCGTTGACGCGGAACAGCATCTCGCCGCCGGGATCGAGCGCGTCGCGGTAGTTGGGCGCGTCGCCATAGGCGAGGCGGTGGCGCCGCACCGTCTCCTCGGCGATCTCGTCGAGCCCGGCGCCCTCCACCGGCGAGGCGGTGCCGGTGAAATAGCGGTCGAGCAGCGCGCTCGACAGTCCCACCGCGTCGAAGATCTGCGCCCCGCAATAGGATTGGAAGGTGCAGATGCCCATCTTGGACATCACCTTCATGATGCCCTTGGCCATCGCCTTGATATAGGCCTCGTGCGCCTCTTGCTCGCTCAGCTCGCGGTCGAAGTCACGCCGCAGCGCGGACAGGGTATCGAAGACGAGATAGGGGTTGATCGCCTCGGCGCCAAAGCCGGCGAGAAGACAGAAATCGTGGAGCTGCCGCGCCTCGCCGGTCTCGACCACGAGGCCGACCTCGGTTCGGAGCCCGCCGCGGATCAGATGATGATGCACCGCGGCCACCGCAAGCAGCGAGGGCACCGCGATCGAATCCGCCGCCACCAGCCGATCCGACAGCACGATAATGTTGTAGCCGCCGCGGACCGACGCCTCCGCCTCGCGACAGATGGTCTCGACCGCCTCTTCCATGCCCTTGGCGCCCTGATGCGCCGGGTAGCAGACCGAGATCGTCGAGGTTCGGAAGGTGCCGCCGGTGTTGTCCTCGATGCGGCGAATCTTCTCGAGATCGACGTTGGTCAGGATCGGCTTGTGCAGCTCGAGCCTTATATGCTTGCCGCCGGTCTCAAGGTCCAAAAGGTTCGGCCGTGGTCCGACCAGCGACACCAACGACATAACGAGCGCCTCGCGGATCGAATCGATCGGCGGGTTCGTCACTTGCGCGAAGCGCTGCTGGAAATAGTCGAAGAGCATCTTCGGCCGCTCGGACAGCACCGCCAACGGCGTATCGCGCCCCATGGCGCCGACCGAATCCTCGCCCGACAGCGCGATCGGCTTCAGGAAGAAATTGATGTCTTCCTGGGTGTAGCCGAAGGCCTGCTGGCGATCGAGCAGCACGCCGCGCGGCGGCGGCATCGGCGCCACCTCGTCGGGCAGGGTCTCGATCTTGATCTGCGTCTGGTCAAGCCATTGCTGATAGGGCTTGGCGGTGGCGATCTCGGCCTTCAGCTCGTCATCGTCGACGATGCGGCCGCGCTCCAGGTCGACGAGCAGCATCTTGCCCGGCTCGAGCCGCCATTTGCGCACAATGCGCTCTTCCGGCACGTCAAGCACGCCGGCCTCGGACGCCATGACGAGATGATCGTCATCGGTGACGAAGAAGCGCGCTGGCCGCAAGCCGTTGCGATCGAGCGAGGCGCCGATCTGCCGTCCGTCGGTGAAGGCGATTGCCGACGGCCCGTCCCAGGGCTCCATCAGCGCTGCGTGATATTCGTAGAAGGCGCGACGATCCGGATCCATCAGCGGCGTGTCGGACCACGCCTCGGGGATCATCATCATCAGCGCATGCGGCAACGGATAGCCGCCCGCCACCAGCAGCTCGAGGCAATTGTCGAGCGTCGCCGAATCCGAATTGCCGTCGCCAATCAGCGGCCACAGCTTGTCGAGATCCTCGCCCAAGAGCTTCGATGTCATGGAATGGCGCCGCGCCATCATCCAGTTGATGTTGCCGCGCAACGTGTTGATCTCGCCGTTATGGGC
>DAHUYF010000040.1 GCA_027315365.1 Rhodospirillales bacterium
GCCGGCGCCGGTTGTGTCGGTGCCGCCAGCGCCATGTGGTCATATTCGGTCTGGGCGCAGCGGGCGAAGTCCGGCGTCCCCGGCGTATAGCCGAAATCGCCGCAGAGCTTACGCGCGCGCGCCAGCGCCTGCTGTTGCTGGCTCTGACCGGCCGATGACGGGTTGTGCGACGTGGCGCAGCCCGCCAGCAGCAGCGCTCCGGCGATGCACAGCCTCGCCATCGCCCTGGACCGTCCGCGATGGGTTCCACTTGACCGGGACGTCATGCATCCTCCGCCAGCCGCCGCGGGTCGCACGCTACCATAGAGCCCCGGCAAACGCGAGTTGGCGTCATTTCCGCGGCACGCGGCCGGCGTCGGCAGCCGCGAGATAGCCGGGATTGCTCTCGGCCAGCTTCTGTCGCGTCATCCGCCACAGCAGGCGGCGCAGCGCCGCCTGTACAGGCCCGGGCGTGTCGGCGGCGCCGGATCGTATCTCCGCGACAAGCCGCCGCAGGAGCAGCTCGATCCCACCCTCGCCATAGCGCTCGGCAAGCGCCTGCCGGAAGCGCTCGACCGGAGCGTCACCAGCGGCGCACTCGCGCTCGGCGATGGCCCGGGCGCGGGCGACAAGCTCGCCGCCTTCGCCTCGCGCGACCGCTTCCCGCGCCCGCGCGAGCAGGAATTCCGCGTCCGGCCGGTCGCGCATCACGCTGCCTCGGTCAGCGCCAGGATCTCGAACTCGCATTCCGCCGGGCGGCGGCCGGTGAGCGCGAGGTCGAGCGAGCGCTCGCCGCCGACGAGGCAGCGGTCGCGCTGGCGCAGCGCAAGGACCAGCCAGCGCAGCGCCGCCATCACTTCCCACCAGCGCACCCGCCCGGCATCGACGGCGCGCCCCGAGGCCGCTTGATAGGCGCGATAGAACGCGTCGCGGGGGGCGATGCCGCCGGCCTCGCGGGCATAGGCGCCGAACCGCCAGGAGCCGAGGCAGAACCAGCCGAGATCCGCGTCGGGATCGCCCCAGCCGGCGAACTCCCAGTCGAGCAGCGCGGTGAATCCCTCGGGGTCGGCGAGAAAATTGCCGGTGCGGAAGTCGCCATGGCACAGCGCCGGCGGCGCCGGCGGCGGCGCGTGGCGGATGAGCCAGCGCAGTCCCAGCTCCGCCACCGGATGGGGCTCGCCATCCTCCGCCAGCCAGCGGGTGCATTCCTCGATCCGCGCCCGCGCCGGATCGGCCGGCGGCGGGGCAAGGCCCTCGAGCCCCCGAAGCGGCGGCCGCACGGCATGGAGGCGCGCCAATTCGCTCGCCAGACGCGCGATCAGCGTCCCGCGGTCGCCTCCCAGCTCGCCCGAGACGATGCGCTCGCCCTGCGCCTCGCCGGCAACGAAGCGCATGAGGAAGAACGGCCGGCCGACGACGCCGCTGTCCTCGCACAGCAACACCGGTTCCGGCACCGCGACGCCGGCGGCGCGGACGGCGCGGAGCACCTGGAACTCGACGGCGCGGCTCAAGCCGATGCCGAGCGTGGTCGCCGCGTCGGTGCGCAGCACGAGCTCCCGATCGCCGGCCAGCCAGCCGCCTTCGAAGCGGGCGGCCAGCAACCAGTTCTCCTGCACGGCGCCGTTCGGCAGGCGGCGCAGCTCGGAGACAGAAACGCTACGCGCCGCAGTGGTATGGGCGAGATAGCGGGCGAGATCGGCGACGATCACACGCTCGCCACCGCATGGCCGCCATCGACCGGCAGCACCGCGCCGGTGATGTAGGCGCCGGCCTCGGAGACCAGCAGCAGCAGCGCCCCGTCGAGATCCTGCGCCGCGCCCGAGCGGCCCATCGGGATGCGCGCGATCAGCGCCTGGCCGACCTCGCTGTGCAGGAAGCCGCGATTCATGTCGGTCTCGAAATAGCCGGGAGCGATGGCATTGACGGTGATGCCCTTGCGCGCCAGCTCCATCGCCATGGTGTGGGTGAGATGCACCAGCCCGGCCTTGGCCGCGCAATAGCTCGGCACGTTCCGGATCGGCCGCAGCGCCAGCAGCGAGACGATGTTGACGATGCGGCCGCGCCGGCCGGAGGCTACCCAGCGCGCCGCGAGCTCGCGCGACAGCAGCCAGGCGCCCTTCAAATTGGTGTCGACGACACGGTCCCACTCCGCCTCGCTGTGCTCCAGCATCGGCTTGGAGACGGCGATGCCGGCGTTGTTGACGAGAATGTCGACGGGACCGAGCGCCGTCTCGGCCGCCGCCGCCGCGTCGCGCACGCTCGCGGCGTCGGCCACGTTGCAAGCCACCGCCGCGGCGCGCCCGCCGGCGGCGGCAATTTCGCCGACCGCCGCCTCGAGCTGGTCGCGCCGGCGCGCCGCCAGCGCAACGGCGGCGCCGGCCTGCGCCAGAACGCCGGCGAAATGCCGTCCGAGACCGCCCGACGCGCCGGTCACCAGCGCCACCCGACCGGTGAGATCGAACGCTGCCATGATATCTGTCTCCCTCCCCACCCGCGGCGCGCATCCTTGACGCCGCAGGAACGAGCGTCAAGTCTCCGGCCGTGCTATGAAAGCCGGGGAGGCCGAGTCATGCGCATCGATATCGTCTCGGACGTGGTCTGTCCGTGGTGCTTCGTCGGCAAGCGCCGGCTGGAAAAAGCGCTGGCGCTGCGCCCGGCGATCGAGGTCGAGATCGTCTGGCGCCCGTTCCAGCTCAATCCCGACATGCCGCCGGAAGGGATCGAGCGCCAAGCTTACCTCGCCGCCAAATTCGGCGGCGACGCGAATGCCGAGCGCCTCTATGCCAATGTCGCCGCCGCCGGGGCGAGCGTCGACATCGGCTTCGCCTTCGATCGTATCCGCCGCACCCCCAATACAAGCGATGCCCATCGCCTGGTACGCCATGCCGCCGCCGAAGGCCGCGCCGACGCCATCGTCGAGGCGCTGTTCCGCGCCTATTTCATCGAGGGCCGCGACATCGGTGGACGCGAGGTCCTGGCGGAGATCGCCGGCGCGGTCGGGCTGGACGCGGCAGAAGCCGCTGCCTGGCTCGACAGCCCGGCCGACCGCGACGAAGTGCTCGCCGAGGATCGCAGTGCGCGCCGGATTGGCATCAATGCGGTGCCATGCTTCATCTTCGAGCGGCACTACGCCGTCTCGGGCGCGCAGGAGCCGGAGTTCTTCCTGCCGGTCTTCGACCTCGTGCGCAACGGCACCCCGCCGGCAGTGTAGACGGCTGCGTCAGCGCGTCAGCACCCAGCCTCCGTCGCGTTGCCGGCACACCGTCCCGGTGGCGAGCACCCGCTCGCCGGAGATCCGGACCCGCTGCTGCACCACGTGACAGAGCTGCCCGCGCGCATCGCGAAAGCTCGAGACGATCTGCGCCTGCTGGGCCTGCACCGCGGCCGGAGGCGCGTGGGTCGCGGACGGACTGCGCAGGAAGGCATCGATCGCCATTGCCGATTCAAAGGCGAGACCTCCGCCGGCCCCGGCGCCCGCGCCGGCGCCCGCTCCTCCAGCACCGCCACCGCCGGCTCCACCCGCCCCGGCTCCGGCACCCGCGCCGGCACCACCAGCGCCCGCTCCGGCACCGCCGGCTCCAGCCCCGGCTCCGGCTCCGGCACCAGCGCCGCCGGCGCCAGCTCCTGCCCCGGCTCCAGCGCCCGCTCCTGCTCCTGCTCCTGCTCCGGCACCTGCTCCGGCTCCCGCGCCAGCGCCCGCTCCGGCTCCGCCGCCGCGCGCATAAGCCTTGCCGGCAAGCGGCGTTCCACCCGGCAACGCGGCAGCCAGCAGCGCGGCCAGGGCGGCAAGCGCAACCAGGAGCGACAAACGGGAACCGGCGCGAGTGCGCATCGGATTGCGCCTCCGAGCAAGAGAACCGCGTTCGACAAACCGTGGGTTAGTCGAGGCGGTTCCGCGCCGGCACGGTTGCGCGCGCCGCGGTTCAAGTGACGCCGGTTGGTTCTACCGTAGATCGCGTCAGCGGCGCTGCGTCGTGCCGGCGCGTTTTGCCGCCGCTGCCTGCGCCGCCGGCGGCGGGGCGAGGGCGACCTCGGCCAGGCGCTGGAGCAGCGCGTTGATGCCGCGCAGCCGCTCGCGGGCATCCTCCCACTGGCGCATCACCACCAGCCGCTGATCCGGCCGCAGCCTGGCGGTGCCGGCCTGGCTCTGCAGGAACTCGACCAGCCCCGCCGGGTTGGCGAAGCGGTCGTGATGGAAGGCGAGCACGGCGCCCTTGGGGCCCACCTCCGCCTTCTCGATGCCGGCATCCCGGCACAGCCGCTTGATGGCGATGATCGCCAGGAGGTTCTCGACCTCCTGCGGCAACGGGCCGAAACGGTCGATGAGTTCGGCCGCAAACGCGTCGATCTCGCGCCGGTCGACCAGCACCGCAATGCGGCGATAGAGGCCCAGGCGCACATTGAGGTCGCCGACATAGCTCTCGGGGATCAGCACCGGCGTGCCGATGGTGATCTGCGGCGTCCATTCCTCCTTGGCCTCGCCGAGTTCGCCGACGCCGCTGCGCGAGGCGGCCACCGCCTCCTCCAGCATGTGCTGATAGAGCTCGACGCCGACCTCCCGGACATGGCCCGACTGCTCCTCGCCCAGCAGGTTGCCGGCGCCGCGAATGTCGAGATCGTGGCTCGCCAGCGTGAATCCGGCGCCGAGCTGGTCGAGCGTCTGCATCACCTCGAGCCGGCGCTGCGCCAGCGGCGTCAGCGTCTTGCCCTGCGGCAGGGTGAGATAGGCATAGGCGCGCAGCTTGCTGCGCCCGATGCGGCCGCGCAGCTGATAGAGCTGCGCCAGGCCGAAGCGGTCGGCGCGGTGGACGATAAGGGTATTGGCGGTCGGAATGTCGAGGCCGCTCTCGATGATGTTGGTGGAGAGCAGCAGGTCGTAGCTGTGATCGTCGAAGGCGGCCATCACCGTCTCGAGCTCGCCGGCCGCCATCCTGCCATGCGCCACCGCCGCCTTGATCTCGGGTACCAGTTGCCGGAGCTGCTGGCGCGCCTCGTCGAGATCGCTGATGCGCGGCACGACATAGAAGATCTGTCCACCGCGATGCTGCTCGCGCAGGATCGCCTCGCGCAGCACCACGCCATCCCACGGCATGACGAAGGTGCGCACCGCGAGGCGATCGACCGGCGGCGTGGCGATGATGCTCATCTCGCGCACGCCGGCGAGCGCCAGCTGCAGCGTGCGCGGGATCGGCGTCGCGGTCAGCGTCAGCACATGCACATTGGCCTTGAGCTGCTTCAGCCGCTCCTTCTGCGCCACGCCGAAATGCTGCTCCTCGTCGATGATCAGCAGGCCAAGATGATGCAGCTTCACGCCCTTGCCGAGCACCGCATGCGTGCCGACGAGGATCTCGATGCGGCCGTCGGCGAGATCCTTCTTGATCTGCGTCGCCTCGCGCGGCGCCACCAGGCGCGAGAGCTGCGCGATGCGCACCGGCAGTCCCGCGAAGCGTTCGACGAAGGTGCGGTAGTGCTGGCGCGCGAGCAGCGTGGTCGGCACCACCACCGCGACCTGCGTGCCCGCCATGGCGGCGACGAAGGCGGCGCGCAACGCGACCTCGGTCTTGCCGAACCCGACATCGCCGCAGATCAGCCGGTCCATCGGCCGCCCGGAGGCCATGTCGCCGAGCGTGTCGAGGATCGCCTTCTGCTGATCCTCGGTCTCGGGATAGGGGAAGCGCGCGGCGAATTCCTCGTAGAGCCCTTCGGGCGCCGGCATCGCATCGCCCTGCTTGAGCTGGCGCTCGGCCGCCACGGCGATGAGCTGCTCGGCGATGTCCTTGATGCGCTCTTTGATCCGCGCCTTGCGCGATTGCCACGCGACGCCGCCCAGCCGGTCGAGCTGGACATCGGCGTCCTCCGAGCCGTAGCGCGACAGCACCTCGATGTTCTCGACGGGAACGAAAAGCTTGTCGCCCTCGGCATAGAGCACCCGCAGGCAGTCATGCGGCGCGCCCGCGACCTCGAGCGTGACAAGGCCGTGGTAGCGGCCGATGCCGTGCTCGACATGGACGACGAGATCGCCGGGCTCGAGCGCCGCCACCTCGTCGATGAACTGGTCGAAATTGGTGCGGCGCCGGGGCGGGCGCGCCAGGCGATCGCCGAGGATGTCCTGCTCGGTGACCAGCGCAGCGTCTTTGAGCGTATAGCCGTGCTCGAGGCCGAGCACGGCAACGGCGACCCGGTTCGCCGGCGCGGCAAGGAAGGCATCCCAGCTCGCCACCGGCCCGAGCGCGTCGATGCCGCGCTCCTGCAGCACGCTTTTGAGCCGGTCGGCGGAGCCGGCGCTGTAGGCGAGGATGAGCGCATGGCGGCCCGCTCGCTGCTCGGCCTCGAGATGCTCGCGCACGGCGTCGAACACGTTGAGCTTGGGATTGGCGCGCTCGGCGGCGAAGTCGCGACCGGCGCCCGCCCCGGCATCGACCGCGAGCGGCGTCCCGGCCGGCGCCGCGAAGGGCGTGAACTGCGCCGTGCGGCGATGGGCGAGCGCTCCGGCCCATTCCCGATCGTCGAGATAGAGCTGCTCCGGCGCCACCGCGCGATAGACGGGAGCCGCGCCCCTCACCCTGAGCCCTTCCTGGCGCGCGGCGTAGAAATCGGCGATCGTCGCGAGGCGGTCCTTGCGCACATCCTCGGCCTGGTAGTCGAGCGTCACCGCCGTCTCGGGCAGATAGTCGAATACCGTCTCCAGGCTCTCGTAATAGAGCGGCAGCCAATGCTCCATGCCGATGTAGCGCCGCCCCGCGCTGATGGCGTCGTAAAGCGGATCGTCATCGGCCACGGTGCCGAACTGCTCGCGATAGCGGCTGCGGAAACGCTGGACGGCGGCGTCGTCGAGCAGCACCTCGTTGACCGGTTTGAGCACGATGGCCTCGAGGGTCCCGGTCGACCGCTGCGTCAGGGGGTCGAAGCTGCGGAGATTCTCCAGCGCGTCGCCGAAGAAGTCGAGCCGGACGGGCGCCGTGGCGCCGGAGGGGAAGAGATCGACGATGCCGCCTCTGACCGCGAACTCCCCCGCCTCGCGCACCGTGTCGGTGCGGGAATAGCCGTTGCGTGCGAAAAACCCGACGAGGCGATCGAGCGGGATACGGCCGCCGCGGCCGAGCGTCAGCACGCGGTCGCGGAAGAGCAGGCGCGGCGGCACGCGCTGGACGACGGCGTTCACCGTGGTCAGCACGATGCGGCGATGGCCCTCCGGTGCCGGCGCGGCAAGCCGCGTCAGCGCGTCGATGCGCCGGCTCATGATCTCGGCATTGGGCGAGACGCGGTCGTAGGGCAGGCAGTCCCAGGCCGGCAGCGTGATGGTTTCGACTTCGGGATGGAAGAAGGCGAGCGCCGCGGCACTGCGCGCCATGCGCCCGTCGTCGCGGCAGATATGCAGCAGGCTGGTCACCGCGCCGCGCGCCACCAGGGCGCCGAACACGAAGGCGTCGTGGCCCTCGGGGGCGCCGGAGACGGTGAGCCGCCCGGCGGCCGGCGCCGCCGAGGTGAAGAATTGCTCGATCATGCTCACGCCGGTCTCGGCCGGTAGCGGAAGGCCATCAGCAGCCGCAGCACCTCGCCATCGAGCTCGGGCGGCGGCGGCGAGCGACCGGTAATCCAATCGAAGATCGCGCCATCGTCCTCCTCCAGCAGCGCTTCGTAGCCGGCGAGCTGGGCCTCGCTCATGGCGGCAAGGTGCTGCTCGGCAAAGGAGCCGAGCAGCAGGTCGGTCTCTTTGGTGCCGCGGTGCCAGCTGCGGAACAGCAGGCGCCTGCGGCGCAGGTCCGGCGCCTCGCCCATGGGCCGAGGATATAGGAGATTTCCGCCGCCGCGTCAGCGGGTCTCCGGCGATGGGCTGGCTTGCGGTTTTGTGTATAGTTGGGCGGCTGCAGAGCGGCCGTGCGTCCTTCGACAGGCGCCCGTAGGGCGCCTGTCGAAGGACGCACGGGCGGGTAGTGCAGCGTTGAAACCATCCGCCATCCGCCCCATCCCGTGCGCCCCGAGATCCTCTTTCCGCTCTTCGCCCCCGTCACCGCGCTGCCGGGCGTCGGCCCGCGCTTCGGCAAGCTGCTGGAGAGGCTGACCGGTCCGGCGGTGATCGATCTGCTCTGGCATCTGCCCGACGGAATCATCGACCGCAGCTTCACGCCGACGATCAAGGCTGCGCCAAACGGCGCGGTCGCCACGATCAAGCTCACGGTCGACGCCCATCTGAAGCCGCGCCATCCACGCCAGCCCTATCGCGTGCGCTGCCGCGACGAAACCGGCTTCCTGCACCTCGTCTATTTCCACGTCAAGGGCGACTGGCTCGACAAGCTGCTGCCGGTGGGCGAGACGCGCTGGGTCAGCGGCCGGATGGAGCATTTCAACAACGAGATCCAGATCACCCATCCCGACCACGTGCTGGCGCCCGACGAGTTCGCCCGGATGAAGCCCAACGAGCCGGTCTACGGCCTCACCTCCGGCCTGCCGCTGCGCACGGTGCAGAAGTCGGTCGATGCCGCGCTCGCCCGCCTGCCGGCCCTTCCGGAATGGCAGGAGCCGAGCCTGCTGCGACAGCGCCAGTGGATGCCGTGGGCTGCGGCGCTCGCCGCGGCGCATGCCCCTGGCAATGCCGCCGAGTTGCTGCCGGAAGCGCCGGCGCGCCAGCGCCTCGCCTATGACGAACTGCTCGCCAATCAGCTCGCCATCGCCCTGGTGCGGGCGCACACCAAGCGGCTTCCCGGCCGCAGCATCAAGGGGGCGGGAACGCTGCGGCAGAAGGTGCTGGACAACCTGCCCTTCTCGCTCACGGCGTCGCAGCGCCAGGCGCTCGCCGAGATCGCCGGCGACATGGCCTCGCCGGCGCGCATGCTGCGCCTGCTGCAGGGCGATGTCGGCAGCGGCAAGACGGTGGTGGCGCTGCTCGCCATGCTCGATGCCGTCGAGGCCGGCGCGCAGGCGGCGCTGATGGCGCCTACCGAGATCCTGGCGCGCCAGCATTTCGCCACGCTCGGCAAGCTGGCGCACGCCTCGGGCGTCGAGATCGCGTTGCTTACCGGCCGCGAGAAGGGCCGCACGCGCGACGCGCTGCTGCAACGGCTCGCCGATGGCGGCATCGGCATTGCCGTGGGCACCCACGCGCTGTTTCAGGACGACGTCATCTTTGGCGATCTCGCGCTCGCCGTCATCGACGAGCAGCACCGCTTCGGCGTCGAGCAGCGCATCGCGCTCTCCGGCAAGGGCAGCGGCGTCGACATCCTGGTCATGACCGCGACGCCGATCCCGCGCAGCCTGATGCTGACCTCCTATGGCGACCTCGACGCCTCGCGGCTGACCGAGAAGCCGGCCGGGCGTCAGAAGGTGACGACGCGCACCCTGCCGCTGGACCGGCTGGACGAGGTCATCGACGCCGCCCGGCGCGCGCTCGAGCAGGGCGCCAGGATCTATTGGATCTGCCCGCTGGTGGAGGAGTCGGAGCTGGTCGATCTCGCCGCCGCCGACGAGCGCGCGGCGCAGCTGCGCGCGATCTTCGGCGAGCGCGTCGGCCTCGTCCACGGCCGGCTGAAGGGCGCCGAGAAGGATCGGGTCATGGCCGGCTTCGCCACCGGCGCCATCGACCTGCTGGTGGCGACGACGGTGGTCGAGGTCGGCGTCGACGTGCCCGAAGCGACGGTGATGGTGGTAGAGCATGCCGAGCGCTTCGGCCTGGCGCAGCTGCACCAGCTCCGCGGCCGCATCGGCCGCGGCGACAAGCCCTCAGCCTGCCTGCTGCTGTACGCCCAGCCGCTGGGGGAGACCGCCAAGGCGCGCCTCAAGATCCTGCGCGAGAGCGATGACGGCTTCCGCATCGCCGAAGAGGATCTGCGGCTGCGCGGCGCCGGCGAGGTGCTGGGCACGCGCCAGAGCGGCATGCCGGAGCTGCGCCTGGCCGACCTTGCCGCCCATGCCGACCTCCTGGCGGTCGCTCGCGACGATGCCCGCCTCGCGCTCAGCCGCGATCCCGCGCTCGAGAGCCCGCGCGGCCAGGCGCTGCGCACGCTGCTCTACCTCTTTCAGCGCGATCAGGCGGTGAAGTATCTGCGCTCGGGGTGAGCCGCGCCCATCCTCGTCAGCGCGAACCGCCGGAGTTGAAATAGAAGGTGACGGTGGCCATCGGAATAACCGTGCGCGGGTAATTGGACTGCGCCACCGGCAGGGCGACGCCGGCGCCCCAGGTGACGGTGAGATTCGCGCGACGGGGCCATGTGATTTCGAGCTCGGGGGCGAGCCAGAAGGCCGACCAGGCAGGCGCGTTGGCCGGCCCGTAGACCAGATTGCCGGAGCCTTGCGCCTCGCCATAGGCCTCGAGCAGATAGCCGAACCCGGTCGCGGGGTCGAGCACATGCTCGAAGGCGGCCGAGTAATAGAACAGGTTGCCGTCGACCATGCGGATCGAGCTGCCCAACGGAAGCTGCGTCAGCCCGTTGTTGAAGGTGTAGGGACCGCGAATGCTGGACGGCAGGATGACGTAGTCGGCGAGCTGCAGGTAGAACTGGAACGGCGCCGCCTGCTTGCGCAACTCGACCCCGAAATCAAGGTCGTAGGTGCCGTTGCCACCCTGGTCGGTGCCGTCGAGCGCGGGGGAGAGGTTCTGGTACTGGCCGGTCGGGAAGGTGGCGTTCGCCAGGACGGATACCGACGGCATCGCCAGCAGATGATATGGATCGGCGTCCCTCAGCAGCTGATGCTTCAGCTGCAGGGCGATGTCGCCGACGTTGAAATGCTCGGCCGCCCCTCCCGTCGGGTTCTTGGCTTGCGTGTAGACCAGCGGCGCATAGAGATCGAACTCGGTGTCCAGCGGCAGCCCGACGGCGATCTTCTGGAGGTTGTCGAGGGCGTTGAAAGAATGCCCGATGGAATCGAAGGCGAACGGCTCGTAGTACCAGGAACCCCAGGGCTCGACATCGGCGGTGCCGGTGAAGAACGGGCCGCTGGTGTTGCCGCCCCAACTTCCCTCCTCGGCCGCGGCCGGACCGCTCGCCAGCGCCCCCGACAGCACGACGGTGACGACGAGACACCGTGTTGGAACCAGCCGCATCCGAAGCTCGCCCGCGCCGGCAGGACCGCTCAGCCGCCGCTGCGCTGGAGCGCGATCTCCGGCGCCGGCGGGCGCCGGTCGGGCGGCGTGACGATGCCGGTCGAGATCACCATCTTGATCGCCTCCTCGACCGACATCGACAGCACGACCACCTCGCTGCGCGGCACGAAAACCAGGTAGCCCGAAGTCGGGTTCGGCGTGGTCGGCACGTAGACGCTGACGGGATCGGGGCCGGAAAGCTCCCTCACCTCACCCTCCGTGCGGGCGGTGATGAAGCCGATGGTCCACATGCCCTTGCGGGGAAACTCGACCAGCACGGCCTCGCGAAAGGTGTTGGACTGCTTGGCCAGCACGGTCTCGAAGATCTGCTTCATCGCGCCGTAGACGCCGCGAATCACCGGCATGCGCGCGAGGATGCGCTCGGAAAGACGCAGGAAGATCCGCCCGACATAGTTCGCCGTCGCCGCCCCGATGAGCGTCAGCGCGACAATGCCGAGGACCAGCCCGATGCCGGGAATATGCAGATAGGTTGCGGGATTGTAACGACCGGGCAGCATCCAGCGCACCGCGCCGTCGATGGCATCGATGAACAGCCAGGTGAGATAGAGCGTCAGCACGATCGGGCCGGTGACCAGGATGCCGGCGAAGAAATAGCTGCGCAGCCGTTCGACGATGTGGTTGCGCGGCTTCCGGCGCAGCGGCAGGAAATCGGATGGCGGCGACACCGGCGTTTCCTGGCTCAACCGCTGAGCAAGGGCAACGGCGCGCCCCGCCCTGCCCGCGGCGCCGCATGCCGTCGGACGATAAAAAAACTGAAAAAACAGACATTTACAGGATCGCCATCGCCCGGCGTGCAAGCTAGCTCGATTTGGTGGGTTGCGGTGACGCGTCCGGCGCAGCCGTAATGACCGTCCACGACAGGAGCGACCGCATGCGACAGCGCCTGGAGGCCACGATACCGACCGCTGCCCGCGCGCTGCCGGCGGGCGTTCGCGCCGTAAACCGCCCCTCGCGCGGAAGTGAACTCGTCGACCATCGATTCTCCGGCAGTGTGCTGCGCGGACGCCGATCCGGCTTGCGCGTTTGTCCACAGGCCGCCACTCTAGCGATGCTCGGAGCCCTTAGCCAGTGATGCCAGACCTTCCTCGCCTCGTCGCACTCGCGACGGCCGTACCGGCCCACGCCCTCGGCCAACCCGACGTCGCGCGCCGGGCGCGGCACCTCTTCTCGGAGACGGCCTCCAGCGATCTCGACCGTCTCATGCCGGTCTTCGCCAATGCCGGGATCGAGCGCCGCTATTCCTGCGTGCCGCTGGAATGGTACGAGCACGCGCATGGCTGGGCCGAGCGCAATGCGCTCTATCTCGAGCACGCGGAGCGGCTGCTCGAGCGGGCGGCGCGCGACGCGCTCGACCGCGCCGGGCTTCAGCCGGAGGCGATCGACGCGGTGGTCGCGGTCTCCACCAGCGGGATCGCCACGCCGGGCCTCGACGCACGGCTGATCGGCCGGCTCGGACTGCGCCGCAACGTCCGCCGGCTGCCGGTCTTCGGGCTGGGCTGCGCCGGAGGCGTGATCGGGCTGTCGCGCGCCGCCGATCTCGTGCGCGCCGCGCCGGGCTCGCGCGTGCTGCTGCTGGTGGTCGAGCTTTGCACGCTCTCCTTCCGCAAGAACGACGTCTCGAAGAGCAACGTGGTCGCCACGGCGCTGTTCGGCGACGGCGCCGCCGCGGCGGTGATATCCTCCGCCGGCGCGGGGCCGACGCTGGGCGCCGCCGGCGAGTACACCTGGCCGCAATCGCTCGACATCATGGGGTGGGAGGTCGCCGAGGACGGGCTCAAGGCGGTGTTCTCGCGCGACATTCCGGCGCTGGTGCGCCGTCACATGCGCGACGTCGCCAGCGAGTTCCTGTCGGCTCACAACCTCGCGCTCGCCGATATCGACCATTTCATCTGCCATCCCGGCGGCGCCAAGGTGCTGACGGCGCTCGAAGACGCCTTTCGCCTCGGCGCCGGCGCGCTCGCCGACGGGCGCAGCGTGCTGCGCGACTATGGCAACATGTCGGCGGCGACGGTGATGTTCGTGCTCGAGCGCGCGCTCGCCGCCGGCAGCCGCGGCCGCCTGCTGCTCACCACGCTCGGGCCCGGCTTCACCGCGGGCATGCAGCTGCTGACCGCGGCGTGAGCGCGGTCGTCCTCGTCGTCGGGCTGGTGGCGGCGCAGCGCCTTGCCGAACTCGCCTACGGCCGGCGCAACGCCACGGCGCTGCTGCAGCGCGGCGGCGTCGAGATCGGCCGCGGCCACTACCCGCTCTTCGCCGTGCTGCACGGGACCTGGCTCGCCGCGCTGCTGTTGCTGGTGCCCGCGCAGACGCCGATCGCCTGGCCATGGCTGGCGCTCTTTCTGGTGCTGCAGGCGCTGCGGCTCTGGGTCATGGCCAGCCTCGGCCGCTACTGGACGACGCGGGTGATCATGATGCCGCACGAACCCGTGGTGCGACGCGGACCCTATCGCTTCCTGCGCCATCCCAACTACATCGTCGTCGCCGCCGAGATCGCGGTGCTGCCGCTGGTGTTCGGCGCCTGGCGGATCGCACTGGTGTTCTCGCTACTGAATGCGGCGCTGCTCGCCTGGCGCATCCGCATCGAGGAGCGCGCGCTGGCGCCGCGGCGGGAGCCGGCCTAGCCCCTGGCGCCCGCCGCGCGACCCGCTATTTCTCGCTGAACGCGCGATGGAAGCTGTCGAGGATCGGCGACAGCGCATAGGCCGCCACCGTCGTCTCGCCGGTCTTGATCATCGCCTGGCTCGGCATGCCCGGCACCATCTTGACCTCGCCGCCGAGCGCCGCGAGTTCCTTCTCGTCGACCCGCAGCTTCGCCGCGTAGTACGGCTGGTTGGTGCGCTTGTCGACCAGCCGGTCGGCGGAGACATAGATCACCGTCGCATCGAGCGGCGGCGTCCGCCGCTCCTTGTAGGGCAGCAGGCGCACTTGCGCGGATAACCCCTCATGCACGCGGTCGATATCCTCCGGCCGCACTTCCGCCTCCACCACCAGCCGGTCGGCCTCGGGAACGAGATCGAGCAGCGCCTCGCCGTTGCCGATGACGCCGCCATCGGTATGCACGCGCAGGTCGGTGACGGTACCGTTCTCCGGCGCCTTCACCTCGGTGCGCGCCAGCACGTCGGCCGCCGCCTGCACCTGCTCCTGCAGCTGCTGCCGCTTCGTCTGGGTCTCGCGAAGATCGTCGGCCTCCTCCTTCTGCCGGTCGTTCCGCAGGCTGAGGATGTCGACTTCGGATTCGGCGATCGTCTGCTTCGCGCGGGCGATCTGCGCCACCGTGTCGCCGCGCTTGCCTTCGACATCGGCGAGATCGCGCTGCAGCGCGAGCAGCCGCGGCCGGCGCTCCAGCCCCTTGCCGACGAGCATCTGCACGCTGCCGATCTCGTCCTGGAGCAGGGCGCTGCGCTTCTCCAGCGCGTCGAGTTCGGCCTGATGCCCGGCGATCTCCTCATGCACCTCGCTGATCCGCTCGCGGATCGCGGCGATCTTGGAGTCCTGGAGCGAGTGCCGGGTCTCGAAGATCTTCTGCTGGCCGGCGATCGCCGCGGCGACGGTCGGATCGCCGCGCTTCGCCAGCAGATCGGCGGGGACCTCGATCGCCGCGAGGCCGTCGCGCTCGGCCTCGAGCCGCGCCTCGCGCGCCCGCGCGTCCCAGAGCTGTCCGGTGAGGGCCGCGAGCGTGGTGCGCGCCTTGGTGTCGTCGAGGCGGATCAGCGTCTGGCCCGCCCGCACCTCCTCGCCGTCATGGACGAGGATCGCGGCGATGATGCCGCCTTCGAGATGCTGCACCGTCTTGCGGTGCGAGGCGGGGGCCACCGTTCCCGGCGCGATGGCGGCGCTTTCCAGCGGCGCGAACGCCGCCCAGGTACCGGCGCCGATGACGAAAATGCCAACCAGCGCGGTCCCCGCCAGCACCAGCTCGCGCATGCGGGCGAGCGGCGTCGGCGGCGCCGGCGGATGGTCGGCGATCACGGTGATCGTGGTCATGGCCATGGTCTTCTCCCTCAGGCGCGCTGCGGTTGCGGTTGCTGCGCCGGCTTGTGCATCGGCACGGCGGCCGGTCGCCCGATATTGAGCTTGGCGATGACCTCGGCGCGACCGCCATACGCCTCGACCGTGCCGTGCCGCAGCACCAGCAGCTTGTCGGCGAGCGCCAGCACGCTCGGGCGATGCGCGATCATGACGATGGTCGTACCCATCTCCTTGAGCCTGGCGATGGCGTTGTGCAGCGCCTCCTCGCCCTCGTGATCGAGGCTGGCGTTGGGCTCGTCGAGGACGACGAGGCGCGGCCGGCCGAACACCGCGCGGGCGAGACCGATGCGCTGGCGCTGCCCCCCGGAGATCTTCAGCCCGCTCTCGCCGATCTCGCTGTTGTAGCCGCGCGGCAGGCGCATGATGCCGTCATGCAGTCCGACCAGCCGCGCCGCCTCGATGATGGCGGCGGGGCCGGCCTCGCCGAGACGGGCGATATTGTCGCGCACCGTGCCGGCGAACAGCTCGATGTCCTGCGGCAGGTAACCGATGTGGTGCGAGCCCTGGGACTCGTGCCAGACGGCGATCTCGGCGCCGTCGAGCCGCACCTTGCCGGCGGTCGGCGTCCAGCTGCCGGCAAGCAGCCGCGCCAGGGTCGACTTCCCGGCGGCCGACGGCCCGATGACGCCGAGCACCTCGCCCGGCGCCAGGTCGAACGAAATGCCGCGCAGCGTCGGCTCGTCGCCGCCCGGCGGGACGAACACCAGGCGCTCGACCACCAGCGCGCCGGCCGGCCGCGGCAGTTCCATGCCCGGCTCCGCCTCCGGCAGCGCCGCCACCAGGTCGCCGAGCCGGCGCCGCGCCAGACGCGCCGCAACCAGCGACTTCCAGGTGCCGATCGCGCTTTCGACCGGCGCCAGCGCGCGGCCAAGCAGGAAGGCGCTGGCGAACATCGCGCCGGGACTCGCTTCATGCTGGATGACCAGCCAGGCGCCGACGCCGAGAATGCCGGTCTGCACGAAAACGCGCGAGAACTTCGACACCGCGTGCACCATCGCGCCGCGTGTGCCGGCGATCCGGCTCGCCTCGCGCGTATCGAGGCTGTCGCGCCGCCAGAGGCGGACCACCCCGGCGCCCATTCCCATGGCGCGGATCACCTCCGCGTTGCGCAGTGCGGCTTCGGCGCGCTGATGCGTCCGTCCCGACGCCAGGGCCGCCTCGCCCAGCGGCTCGCGGGTGATGAATTCATTGAGCAATGCCAGGCCGAACAGCAGCAGGGCGCTGCCGAGCCCGACCACGCCGAGCACGGGATGGAGCACGAACAGCGCGATGATGAAGATCGGCGCCCAGGGCGCATCGAGCAGCGGCGTCACGCCCGGCCCGGTGAGGAAGCCGCGCACCATGCCGAGATCGCGCAGCCCCTGCGCGGCGCGCGTGGGATCGGCGCGCAAGGCCGCGGTGAGCGCACCGGAGAACACGGTCGGGCCGAGGCGGTCATCGAGCCAATGGCCGATCCGCACCAGCATCTGCGCGCGGATCGCCTCGATCAGCGCCATTACGCCGATCGCCAGCACGGTGATGATCGTCAGCATCACCAGCGTATCGCCGCTGCGGCTCGCCAGGACGCGGTCGAAGACCTGCATCATGTAGAGCGGCGAGGCCAGCATCAGCAGGTTGATCGCGAGGCTGAACGCCATGATGATGCCAAAGGCGCCGCGGCACGCCCGGAGTGCCTTCTGCACGTCGTTTTTCGGTTGATTCATAAGCCTTCCCCACAAGAACCTTGAGGTCAAAAAAATTCGCCGCCGCCACAATGTTCTTTCCTGTGTCATTTATTAGACTTGCGCCGACGAATACTTGAGAATGTATGGTTAACGTTAATTTTTTCTGAACAAGAATTTTGGTTATATTACTTTCGAACGATGCGCGCGCAGGTTGATGGGCAACCGGACCGGTCGTTACCAGCGCTTAACCATTTTCCGTTAGCCTGCGCGACGTCGAGACCAGCCCGGGAGCGTCATGACCGCGCCCAACAACCCGATGCCGCCCCTGCCGCCCGGCGCCACGACCGGCGTGGTGAGCAGCATTCGCCAGGCGGCGCACGCGGCCAACGTCGATTTCGGCCTGCTGATGGCGCAGGCGCAGCAGGAAAGCGGCTTCCAGGCCGACGCCAAGGCGAGCGGCAGCAGCGCCACCGGCCTGTTCCAGTTCATCGACAGCACCTGGCTCGGCTTGGTGCAGCGTTTCGGCGAGAAATACGGCGTGGGCGGGCTGGCGCAGCAGATCACCACCGACGGCGCCGGCCGAGCCACGGTAGCCGATCCCGCGACGCGCCAGCGCATCCTCGACCTGCGCAAGGACCCGCGCCTCTCCGCGGCGCTCGCTGCGGAATTCGCGCGCCAGAACAAGACCGAGCTCGAGCAGGCGCTGGGCCGCCCGGCAGGCAATGCCGATCTCTACATGGCGCATTTCCTGGGCGCCACGGGCGCCACCACCTTCCTGAAGGCGGTCGCGAGCGCCGGCGCCACGCCCGGCGCCGAGCTGCTGCCCGAGGCCGCCGCCGCTAACCGCGGCGTGTTCTACGACGCCGCCGGCCGGCCGCTCAGCGTGGCACAGATCTACCAGTCCTTCTCGAGCAGGATAAACCAGCAGGCGGCGCAGTTCGCCGGTGCCGGTGCGAGCCCGATCGCGGGCCTCGCCACCGCCTCCGAGGTGCCGCCGTTCATTCGCGGCCTCACCTTCGACGGCCGCCAGCTGGCGACGCCGATGGCGGCGATGCTCAACCTCTTCGCCCTCTCCGCGCTCAAGCTGCTCGGCACCGCCGCGCCGGCGCCAAAATCGTCGCTGCTGCCATCGATCTAGGCGGCGGCCTTCGCGTCCGGCTCTTCCGCCGCCGCGCTCTCGACGCCCAGGCGCTCGGCACGCGCCTTCATGTCGAGGAGATGGCGCAGCATGTCGCGGCCGCGCGACAACCGCGAACGCACCGTGCCGACGGGGATGTCGAGCACCGCCGCCACTTCCTCGTAGCGCATGCCTTCGAGGCCGACGAGCAACAGCACCTGGCGCTGTTCCTCCGGCAATCGCGCCATGGCGCGGTCGAGATCGCGCAGCTGCAGCGTCGCCCCCTGCGTCGACGGCACCGTCAGGACCGGCGCCACATCCTCGACGGGAATGTTGACGCCCTCGCGCACCGCACGACGCACGTCGTTGACATGCTGATTGTGCAGGATGGTGAAAAGCCAGGCCCGCAGATCGGTGCCGGGCTGCCAGAGATGCGATTTCGCCAGCGCCCGCAGCAAGCAGCTCTGGACGAGGTCATCGGCGCGGGTGGCATCGCGTGTCAGCGCACGCGCATAGCGGCGCAGCCGCGGGATTTCGTGCTCGAGAAGGCTGCCAAAGTCGCTCATGGGTGTTTCCTTCGTTGTTGTTGTTGCGTTTCAGCATCAGCGCTTGGTCACCATAGGCGGCGCATGTAACCCCGTGATGTACCGGAGATCATTTTGTGTAAAATCTTGTAACTCTTTTGCGCCGGATGGCGCCCGGGAGAGCGTCCTGCCAGGCCAAGTCGAGTAAGACATTCGCCGCCGCTTCTTCTTGCGCGATGGCGGCACAATAGTTGGAAGGGTGCGCGTCGCAGGTTGTTCGCCGTTGCCAACGCACCACGACACGCAAGCGCGGTGGCGACGCGCTGTTACAATCCGTCGCGGAGCGCAGGGATCGCCGGTTGCGCTCGAGCTCTGGTGATCACGATGTCGTGCGCGCGGCGACCGCGGCCGCGGCTGCAAAACTCTCCTTTGCTGCGGCGCAAAACCTCGTTTAAGGTCTTTGTTCTCTAGCTGTTGGCCGATCTCGTTTCGCGCCAGCCGAACCCTGGGAGGGGGACCTGACCATGTCGATGCTTTCCCGTCGTACGCTGCTGCACGGGCTGGGGGCCGGTGCCGCTGCGGCGCCGCTCGCCGGACTGTGGCGTCCGGGCGCTGCGCGCGCGCAAGGTGCGAAAACGCTCACCATCGCCTACAACGTGAACCTGCCGTCCTGGGATCCGACGGTCGGCCTCTCGGCGGTGAACCCGACCATTCAGTCGATCTACAAGACGGTCTTCGACCAGTATGTCGACCAGAACCCGGATCTCAGCTTCAAGCCGGGGCTGCTGACCAAATGGGGCTGGAACGACGACAAGACCAAGATATCGATGACCGTGCGCGACGGCGCGTTCTGGCATGACGGCACGCCGGTCACGCCGGAGGACGTCGTCTGGTCGCTGGAGCGCGCCGGCGATCCCAAGAGCGGCAACCCCATTCAGTTCGTCTGGGCGAAAATCGGCAACTTCAAGATCGACGGCATGACCGTCACCGCCGACGTCAAGGAATTCGAGCCGACGCTGTTCAAATGGATGGCCTTCCTGACCGGCTTTGTGCTGCCGAAAAAGGCCTATGAGAAGGCCGGCGCGGAGGGCTTCGAGAAGCACCCGATCGGCTCCGGCCCCTATCGGGTCGAGGAGTTCGACCGCAACTCCTTCGTGCGGCTCAAGGCCTTCCCGCAATACTGGGGCGGCAAGCCCGCCTTCGAAAACGTCATCTTCAAGTTCGTCACCGATCCGACCAGCCGCGTCGCCGAGGTGGAGAGCGGCTCCTCCGATCTCACTCTCGAGATCCCCTACGAGGAGTACGATCGGCTGCGCCAGAAGCCCGGGCTCAGCGGCGTGACCACGCCGGTTTCCGACATCGGCATGATCTTCATCACCAACCACGAGCCGATGCTCAATGAGAAGCTGCGGCTGGCGCTGCATCACGCGATCGACAAGAAGGCCATCGTCAGCAAGCTGCTGCGCGGCTACGGCGTGCCCATCGACACGCTCGAGGCGCCGGAATACGAAGCCTACGATCCCACCATCAAGGTCGGCTACGACCTGGAGAAGGCGAAGAAGCTGATGGCGGAGGCCGGCTATTCGAAGGCCAAGCCGGCCAAGTTCACCATCCAGACCACGCGCGGCTTCAAGCCCAAGGACTACGAGATGATCGAGGCGATCGTCGCGATGTGGCGGGGCATCGGGGCGGACGCCGATATCGAGGTCTACGAGATCGCCAAGCATTTCGAGCTGCGCGCGCAGCACAAGCTGGCGCCGGCCGCGTTCTACAACTGGGGCAACGCGATCGGCGATCCCTCGACCTCGACCGGCTTCGCCATGTTCGGCCCGTCGCCGCACTCGGCCTGGAAGACCGCCGATGTCGACGCGATGATCGCGCCGCTTTGGGGCGAGAAGGACGAGGCCAAGCGCATCGCCGGCTACAAAAAGGTCGACCGCTACATCGCCGAGCACGGCCTGGTCATTCCGCTACTGCAATACGTGCAGCCGATCGTCTACCGCAAGGGGCTCAAGGTGACGCCCTACGTCGCCGGCTGCATCCTGCCGCAGACCATCAGCCCCGCGTGAGTGCGTCGCCCCACCTCACCCTCCCGCTGCGCGGGTCCCTCCCTCTCCGCCCCTGGGGGCGGAGAGGGTTGGGGTGAGGTGGAGGGACGGGCGTTGCGCGCCGCATTCCAGACTTTTCTCCCTGTCTCTCCGGATCCGCCACGGTGTCGATTGCCTATCTGATCCGGCGACTGCTGATGGCGATTCCGACCTTGTTCGGGATCGCCATCGTCGTCTTCGTGCTACTGCGCGTGGTGCCCGGCGATCCCATCGCAATGATGATCCCGCCTGGCGCGCATGAGCAGGACATCGCCCGGCTGCGCGCGCTCTATGGCCTCGACCGGCCGATCGCGGTACAGCTGTTGCACTGGTTCTCCGATCTGCTGCAGGGACGCTTCGGCCTGTCGATCAGCCTGCGCCAGCCGGTGCTGGAGCTCATTCTCGGCCGCTTCCCGGCGACGCTGGAACTGGCGCTGACGGCGATGCTGCTGGCGACGACGCTGGGCATCCTGCTCGGCGTCGCCGCCGTCTATTGGCGCGGCGGCTGGGCCGAGGCGCTGGTCGACGGGCTTTCCGGCCTCGCCATGGCGATCCCGGATTTCCTCTGGGGCCTGCTCTTCATCCTGGGCCTCGGCGTGCTGCTGCCGGTGCTGCCGATCTCGGGCCGGATCGACCCGCGGCTGGAGACCCATTTCCGCACCGAGTTCTACCTCGCCGAAAGCCTGCTGCGCGGCGAGTTCGCCGTGACCGGCTCGCTGCTGGCGCATCTCGTGCTGCCGGCAACGGCGCTGGCGCTGCCGCTGACCGCGGCCCTGGCGCGCATCCTCAAAAGCGCGCTCAACGAGGCGATGAGCCAGGACTACATCCTGATGGCGCGGGCGCGCGGCTTCGGCAAGGCGCGCATCATCTGGCGCTACGCCTTTCGCAACGCGCTGGTGCCGACGGTCACGCTCAGCGGGGTTCAGTTCACCTTCCTGATCGGCGGCACCGTGCTGGTCGAGCGCATCTTCAGCTATCCCGGCATCGGCAACCTCGCCATCGGCGCGGTGATCGATCGCGACCTGCCGCTGATCCAGGGCGTCGTCCTCACTTTCGCGGTGCTGTTCATCGCGCTCAATCTGCTGATCGACATGACCTACGCGCTGCTGAACCCGCGCGTGCGCCATGGCTGAGCGGGGCCGAGGGACCGCGCCGTGGCGCAACCGGCGGGTGCTGTTCGGCGGCGGCGTGCTGCTGCTGCTGATCATCGTCGCGCTGGCGGCGCCGCTCATCGCGCCGCACGATCCGCTGGAGCAGGACCTGCTGTCGTCTTTCGCTCCGCCGTTCTGGCGGCCGGGCGCCGATCCCGGCCATCTCCTCGGCACCGACAGCCTCGGCCGCGACATTCTCTCGCGCCTCGTCTACGGCGCCCGCGTGGCGCTCACCGTGGCGCTGGTCGCGGCCACGCTGGCGGCGGCGCTCGGCACCGTGCTCGGCCTGTTCGCCGGATATGTGCGCGGGCCGGCGGATGCGGTGATCTCGCGCCTGGTCGATGTCTGGATGTCGTTTCCGCCGGTGCTGCTGTCGGTGGTGCTGGCGGCGGTGGTCGGCGCCGGGCTCAAGGCGGTCATCCTCGCCATCATCTTCGTCGACTGGACGCGCTTCTGCCGCATCGTCCGCGCCGAGGTCCTGGTGCAGCGCGAGCAGGACTACGTCACCGCCGCGGTGACCATCGGCCTCGGCCGCGCGCGCGTGCTGCGCACCGAGATCCTGCCCAATCTGCTGCCGACCCTGCTGGTGCTGCTCAGCCTGGAGATGGGCATCGCCGTCATCGTCGAGGCGATCTTGAGCTTCGTCGGATTGAGCGTCGCCTCGGACGCACCGACCTGGGGCGGGCTGATCCAGGAAGGCCGGCTCTACATCCACCAGGCGTGGTGGATGATGGCGCTGCCGATGCTGTGCATCATCGTCACCGTGCTGGGCTTCAATGCGCTCGGCGACGGGCTGCGCGAGACGCTCGATCCGGTGCTGCGGCGATGAGCGCGCTGCTGGAGATCGAGCGCCTGCATCTCGAACTCGCCGCCCCCGGCGGCGCGGTGCCGATCCTGCGCGGCGTCAGCCTGACGCTGGCCGCCGGCAGCGTGCTCGGCCTGGTCGGCGAGAGCGGCGCCGGCAAGACCATGGTCGGCAAGGCGGTGCTCGGCCTGCAGCCGGCGCAGGCGCGGATCAGCGAGGGGGCGCTGCGCTTCGACGGCCGCGACCTCACCGGGCTCGGCGCGGAGGAACGCCGCCGGCTGCTCGGCCGCGACATGGCGCTCATCCCGCAGGACCCGATGACCGCGCTCAATCCGGTGATGCGCATCGAGGCGCAGATGACCGATGTCATCCGCTTCCATCTCGGTCTCGGCCGCGAGGCGGCGCGCGAGCGCGCGCTGGCGCTGCTCGCCGCCGTCCATATCCGCGCCCCCGAGCGCGTGCTGCGCCAATATCCGCACGAGCTCTCGGGCGGCATGCGCCAGCGCGCGCTGATCGCCATCGCCTTTGCCTGCCGGCCCCGCCTCATCGTCGCCGACGAGCCGACCACCGCGCTCGACGTCACCGTGCAGCGCCAGATCCTGCGGCTGATGAAGGAGCTGCAATCGACCGCCGGCACGGCGCTGCTGTTCATCACCCACGATCTCGGCGTCGTCGCCAAGCTCTGCGACCGCGTCGCCGTGATGCATGCCGGGCGCGTCCTCGAAGCGGCCGATGTCGCCGAGGTCTTCGCCCGGCCGCGCCACGACTACACCCGGGCGCTCTTCGCCGCGACGCCGCGCTACGATCGGCCGGCCGACGCGCTGGTGCCGGTGCCGGCGGACCTCACCGAGCGGCTGCTGGCCGAGGCCAGGACCTATGACGAGGCGCGACGCCGCCATGCTTGAGGTGCGCGGCCTCGGTCTCACCCTTCCCGACCGCGCCCGGCGGCGGCCCTTCCGCGCGCCGCCGCTGGTCGAGATCCTCGGCGGCGTCGATCTCGACATCGGGCGCGGCGACAGCCTCGCCGTGGTCGGCGAAAGCGGTTCGGGCAAGACCTCGCTCGGCCGCACCCTGCTGCGGCTGCTGCGGCCCAGCGCGGGCTCGATTCGCTTCGAAGGCCGCGACATCACCGCGCTCGACGAGGCGGCGCTGCGGCCGCTGCGGGCGCGGCTGCAGATGATCTTCCAGGACCCGCTCTCGGCGCTCAACCCGCGCCGGCGCATCGCCGACAGCATCGCCCAGCCGCTCATCGCCTATGGCCGCGTCGCCGGCCGCAGCGAGGGGCGACGGCGGGCGGCGGCGCTGCTGGAGCGCGTCGGCCTGCCGCCGGCGCTGGGCTCGCGCTATCCGCACGAGCTCTCCGGCGGCCAGCGCCAGCGCGTCGGCATCGCCCGCGCCATCGCGCTCGAGCCGGCGCTGGTGGTGGCGGACGAGATCGTCTCCGGGCTCGACGCCTCCTCGCAGGCGCAGATACTGACCCTGCTGCGCGACCTGCGCGGCGATCTCGGCATATCGCTCATCTTCATCAGCCACGATCTGTCGGTGGTGCGGGTGCTGTGCGAGCGCGTGCTGGTGCTGGCGCAGGGCCGCGTGGTCGAGACCGGCAGCACGGCGGCCGTCTTCGCCGCGCCGCGCGCCCCCTATACGCGCGCGTTGCTCGACGCCGTGCCATTGCCTATCGTCGATCCCAGCTGGATCGAGCGCAGCAGCGCGGACGACGTCGATCCGCAGAGCGGCAAAGGGGGATGCGGCATGAAAATCGCAGGGTCGGTCGCTTTGGTCACCGGCGCCAATCGCGGCATCGGCAGAGCCTATGTCGCGGCGCTGCTGGCACAGGGCGCGCGCAAGGTCTACGCCACGGCACGGCACGCCGAGGCGGTGGCCGATCTCGCCAAGGCGCATCCCGGCAAGGTCGAGCCCCTGGCGCTCGACATCACCGATCCCGGCTCGGTCGCCGCCGCCGCGTCGCGCTGCCGGGACGTGAGCCTGCTCATCAACAATGCCGGCATCAACCAGGCGCGCGGCCTGCTGGCCGCGCCCGACCTCGCCGCGGCGCGGGCGGAGATGGAGACCAATTATTTCGGCACGCTGGCCATGTGCCGCGCCTTCGCCCCGGTGCTGAAGGGCAATGGCGGCGGCGCCATCATCAACATGCTGTCGATCCTGTCGCGGGTGAACCTGCCGCTGATGGGCTCGCTCTGCGCCTCCAAGGCGGCGGGACTGAGCATGACGCAGGGGGTGCGCGCCGAGCTCTCCGGCCAGGGCACGCAGGTGATCGCGATCATGCCCGGCGCGGTCGACACCGACATGTCGCGCGACTTCCCGCCGCCGAAGATGCCGCCCGGCGAGGTCGCCGCAGCAGCGCTCGCGGCGCTCGAGCAGGGCGTCGAGGACGTCTATCCCGGCGACATGGCCTCGGGCGTGGCGCAGGGGCTGGCCGGCGATCCCAAGGCGGTGGAGAAGCAATTCGCGGGCTATCTGCCGGGCTGACGCGGCCGCCGGCGGCGCAGCGCGGTTGACCCCTGCCCGGCCGGCGCCTATTGTCCGCCGCCATCCCCGAGCCCGTAGCTCAGTCGGTAGAGCACTTGACTTTTAATCAAGGTGTCGCGGGTTCGATTCCCGCCGGGCTCACCAAAATCCAATAAGACCAAGGAAGTACCGGCGCCTCCTCAGGCGGCGGTGTGAGCGCCGCATCAGCGGCGCACTTTCGCGATCAGGCGGCGGACCAGCGAGCGCGGTCCGGGAAGGTGCAGGCCGCCATTGGGAAAAATATCGATGCCCAGGCGGGTCTTGACCAGGTAGAGGGCGTAGAAGGCGATCACGCCCAGCAGCAGGAAGGCGACATGCGACATCGGGAGGGGCGCTGCTTTCTCGCGCGGTGGGGGACGGCGGTGGCGAACGCGCGGTACCGCGCTTCGCTCCCCGCCGCTTCCGCGCGGCCCCGGCGCCATCCCCGCGGCACCTAGAATCGCGCGACCAGCGCGATCCCGGCGACCATCAGCGCCGCGCCCAGCACCCGCCACGGCGTCAGCGGGTGCGGCGGCAGGTGGAACCAGCCGAACTGGTCGATCGCCAGGGACATCAGGATATTGGCGGTGATCGTCAGTCCGGCGAAGGCGCCGGCGCCGACCTTGTCGACGAAGAGCAGGCCGGCAACCACCGCGACGGCACCGACGAGACCGCCCAGCGGCGCCCACCAGGGCATGGCGGTCACCCCCTCGATGGTCGGCAGCGGCCGCGGCAGGCAGGCGAAAACCACGATCAGGAACGCGACGATGGGCAGGAACGAGACCAGGCTCGCCAGCCACGGGTTGCTCAGCGCGTTGCGCAGCGCGCCGTTCATCGGCGGCCCCCAGGCCTGCAAGGCGCCGGCGGCCAGAATGAAGGGGTAGAGCCAGGGAGAATTCATCGTGTTCGTCTCCTCGAATGGTCCTGCCGATCGGCCGCGCCGTCCTTGGACCGCCGCCCGGCAGCGGCATCAACGCTTCGGGCCGCGAGAATTAACCGCCTCCGCCCCGATCCCGCGACAGGAATTCCAGCGGCTGGCCTTTCCCTGCTCGAATCGACGCCGCGGCGCGCCCCCCGGCCGCGGGGCGCGCCCGTGCCGACGTCCGCCCGGCGGCGATTCGCGCTCGGCGCATTCCTCGAATTTGTCGAAAAAGCGCGGTGCTGCGCTGCGATCTTGTTGCTAGCGCTTTACGAAGCTCCGCATATCTTGCATGCTAGATGCGATCGATGAATTAGCCTCTATCAAGGGGGGTTTGATGGCGCGCACGGGATCGAAATCGACATCCAAGCGGTCGAAACGCGGCACGGCCAAGAAGGCGAAGAAGACGGTGAAGCGGCGGAGCGCCGCCTCCCGCGCCGGTGCCCGCAAAGGCAAGACGACGAAGCGCAAGACGACGACAAAACGCAAGACGACGGCCAAGCGCAAGACAGCCGCGAAGAAGACCAAGGCGGCGCCAAAGAAGGTCGCGCGCAAGGCGGCGCCGAAGAAGGCCGCACCGAAGAAGGCCGCGACGCCGGTTGCCGCGCCGCGCCCGGCGGCACCGCCGCCGCGGCCGGCACCAGCCCCGGCGGCTGCGCACAGCCCGGCGCCGCCG
>DAHUYF010000045.1 GCA_027315365.1 Rhodospirillales bacterium
GATCGCGTTCCAGCGCGTCCGCAGCGTCTCGGCCTCCTGCGCCAGCGCGGCCGCCGTCGCACCGGCCGCCGCCGCGCGCAGCAGGAACCCCTCGCCGGCTTGCGCGATCTCGCCGAGGAGAGCGGCGAGCCGCTGCCGCTCCGCTTCCGCCAGCGCCCGCTCGGCGGCGATGCCGGGCCGCATCGGCGTCAGCACCAGCAGGCGGCCGGCGAGGCGCGGACGCGTCGAGAGGCCGGTCGCCTTGTCGCCGCGCGCCTCCTTCGTCACCTGGACGAGGACGGCGTCGCCGTCATGCAGCGCGGCGATGCCCGGCGGCGCCGCGTCCTCGGCGCTGAGAAATCCGGGACGGTCGAGGCCGATCTCGACCAGCGCCGCCGGCAGCTCCGGCCGAAGCGCCGCGACCCGGCCGAGGAAGATCTCGCCCGGCCGTCCCCGCGCGCCGGCCCGCAGCACGCGCAGACCCTCCAGCGCGCCGTCGCGCACCAGCGCCGCCCAGACCTCGCCCGGGGAGCAGGCGAGCAGCAGCTCGCTGCTCACCGCGACGCCGGCGGCAGGCGGCGCGCCCGGACGAAGCCGTGCCCGGCCAGCAGCCCGGCGGTCTCGAACAGCGGCAATCCCACGACATTGGAATAGGAGCCGACGATGCCGCGGACGAAGCGCGCGGCAAGCCCCTGGATGGCGTAGCCGCCGGCCTTGTCCTGCCACTCGCCGCTGGCGAGATAGTCTTCGATCTCGGCCGCGTCGAGCCGCTTGAACAGCACCGCGGTCTCGACCCGGCGGCCGACCAGGCGCCCATCGGGCAGCGCCAGCGCGATGCCGCCCTGGACGCGATGGCGCCGACCGGAGAGCAGCCGCAGGCAGGCGCGCGCGGTGGCGCGGTCGAGCGCCTTGGGCAGGATGCGCCGGCCGCAGGCGACGACGGTATCCGCGCCCAGCACGAAGGCGCCGGGATGGCGGGGCGCCACGGCGCCGGCCTTGGCCTTGGCCAGCCGCAGCGCGTGCGGCGCCGGCAGCTCCTGCGCCAGCGGCGTCTCGTCGATGGCGGCGGGATCGACGAGGTCGGGGGCGAGAGCGATCTGGCGGAGGAGATCGAGGCGGCGCGGCGACGCCGACGCCAGCACCAGGCACTGGTCAGGCACGGGCGGCCCGGCCCGTTATTTGAAGCGGAAGGTGATGCGGCCCTTGGTCAGGTCATAGGGCGTCATCTCGACATTGACCCTGTCGCCCGCCAGCACGCGGATGCGGTTCTTGCGCATCTTGCCGGAGGTATGCGCCAGCACTTCATGGTCGTTGTCGAGCTTCACCCTGAACATGGCATTGGGCAGCAACTCGGTCACCGTTCCGGCAAATTCGATCAAGTCTTCTTTAGCCATTCCCCGCCCGCAGGTTCGATCCCGCCTGGGGCGGGCCTTCGCGCCGCCCCAAGATCGTGGGGCGCGGGCGGCGGGTCAAGAGGGCAGAAACCGGGCTAACCGCCCCGCCCCGGGGCGAGCGGAAACCGCTCCAGAATGCGTCTTTTCAGGTGGTCGCGCACCATGCGATAGGCGTTCAGCATCTCCTCCCGGCTGCCCTCGACCGCGGTCGGGTCGAGGATCGGCCAGAACTCGACGTCGCAGGCCATGGTGCGGGTAAGCTCGACCGCCGAATGCTGCGCCTCGGGCGAGAGCGACACCACGAGATCGAAAGAGGTGTCCTCGAGATCGTCGAAGGTCTTGGCGCGATGCCTGCCGATGTCGATGCCGATCTCGTCCATGACCGCGACCGCGAAGGCGTCGATCTCGGCCTCGCGCACGCCCACGGAATCGACGTAGATGCGCCGGCCGTGGAGATGCTTCAGCAGCGCCTCGGCCATCGGCGAGCGGATCGAATTGAAGGTGCAGGCGAACAGCACGCTGGAGGGCTCCCGCGCCACGGCCGCCTCACGCCCGGATGTGGAGCACGCAGAGCAGCGTGAACAGGCGCCGCGCCGTGTTGAGATCGACCGTCACGCGTTCGGCGAGCCGCTCGCGCAGCAGCTCCGAGCCCTCGTTGTGCAGCGCGCGCCGCCCCATGTCGATCGCCTCGATGCGCGACGGGCTCGCGGTGCGGATGGCGTTGAAGTAGGTCTCGCAGACCAGGAAGTAGTCCTTGACGACGCCGCGGAACGGCGTCAGCGGCACCAGCATGCGATCGATCGGCGCGTCCGCGGCCGAGCGGATGTCGAGGACGAGGCGGTTCTCCTCGATGCCGAGGGTGAGGTGGAACGGCCCCGGCGCGCCGCCGGCCAGGACGAAGCTGTTCTCCTCGAGCAGGTCGAAGATGGCGACCGCGCGCTCGTGCTCGATATCGGCATTGCGGCGCACGACCGAGCGCTCGTCGAGGGTGATCTTGGCGATGCGCTGCCCGGTTTGCGCCATCAGCGCGGCAGGTTGAGCCGGATGGCGATCGACAGCGCATGCGCCTCGAGACCTTCGGCGCGGGCGAGGGTCACCGCCGCCGGCCCGATGGCGCGCAGGCTCTCGGCATCGCAGGCCAGCAGCGAGGTGCGCTTCATGAAATCGAGGACGCCGAGCCCGGAGGAAAATCGCGCGCTGCGCGCCGTCGGCAGCACGTGGTTGGGGCCGCCGACGTAGTCGCCGACCGCTTCCGGCGTATGGCGGCCGAGGAAGATGGCGCCGGCGTTGCGCACCCGCGCGGCGAAGCCCTCGGCGTCGTCCAGCGCCAGCTCGAGATGCTCCGGCGCCAGCCGGTCGACCAGCGGCGGCGCCTCGTCCCAGCCCGCCACGGTGATGATCGCGCCATGGGCGCGCCAGCTCTCGCCGGCGATCGCGCGGCGCGGCAAGGCGGCGAGATGCGCGTCGACGGCGCGCGCCACCGCCTCGGCGAAGCCCTCGTCGTCGGTGATGAGGATCGACTGCGCCGCGGTGTCGTGCTCTGCCTGCGACAGCAGGTCGGCGGCGATCCAGGCGGGATCGTTGCGCCCGTCCGCGACCACGAGGATCTCCGACGGGCCGGCGATCATGTCGATGCCGACGCGGCCGAAGACCCGGCGCTTTGCCGCCGCGACATAGGCGTTGCCGGGTCCCACGATCTTGTCGACGGCGGCGATGCTCGCCGTGCCGTAGGCCAGCGCGCCGACCGCCTGCGCGCCGCCGATGCGATAGATCTCGTCGACGCCGACCAGCGCCGCCGCCGCCAGCACCAGCGGATTGAGCGCGCCGTGCGGCGTCGGCACGACCATGACCAGCCGCTCGACGCCGGCGACCTTGGCGGGGATGGCGTTCATCAGCACCGAGGAGGGATAGGCGGCGGTGCCGCCCGGCACGTAGAGCCCGACCGCTTGCAGCGGCCGCCAGCGCGCGCCGAGCCGCACGCCGGCCGCGTCGGCATAGGAGACATCCTCGGGCAGCTGACGCCGGTGATAGGCCTCGATGCGCTCCGCCGCCAGCCGCAGCGCGTCGAGCGTCGCACGGGGACAGGAGGTCGCCGCGGCGGCGATGTCGCCGGGCGGGATGCGCAGCGTCGCGGGCGTGAGCTCGAGGTGATCGAAGCGCCTGGTGTACTCGATCACGGCGGCGTCGCCGCGCGCGCGCACCTCGGCCAGGATGGCGGCGACGGCGGCGTCGACATCCGCCTCCGCCTCGCGCTTGCCCTCGACCAGGGCGGCGAAGTCGCGCGCGAAGCCGGGCGATCGCGTGGCCAGCCTAAGCGGCATCGGCGGCCTCGCGGAACCGCTCGATCCAGCCGGTCACCTCCTCGGCGCGCGTCTTCAGCGCGGCGCGGTTGACGATGAGGCGCGAGGTGATGTCGGCGATGTGCTCGATCTCGACCAGGCCGTTGGCGCGCAGCGTCGAGCCGGTCTGCACGAGGTCGACGATCTGCCGGCTGAGGCCCAGGCTGGGCGCGAGTTCCATCGCGCCATTGAGCTTGATGCACTCCGCCTGCACGCCGCGCCGGGCGAAGTGCCGACGGGTGATCTCGGGATATTTGGTGGCGATGCGCACCTGGCTCCAGCGCGCGGGATCGTCGCGGCCGGCATCTTCCGCCGGCGCCGCGACCGCCAGCCGGCAGTGGCCGACCTTGAGGTCGAGCGGCGCATAGATGTCGAGATACTCGAATTCCATCAGCACGTCATTGCCGGCGACGCCGAGATGCGCCGCGCCGAAGGCGACGAAGGTGGCGACGTCGAAATTGCGCACGCGGATGACGTCGAGCCCGGGATGGCTGGTGGCAAAGCGCAGCTGGCGCGAGTCCGGATCGTCGAAGGCCGGCTCGATCTCGATCCCGGCGCGGCGCACCAGCGGGATCACCTCGCCCAGGATGCGTCCCTTGGGCAGCGCCAATACCAGCGTCTCGTTACCGCGCAACGCACTCTCCCGATCATTCCGGAACAGGATTACCGGCCGGCGTCGTCTTCGACGGGATGCCGCGGCCGCCAGCGGGTCGGCCAGGGCTCGCCCAGATCATCTAAATGGCACAGGATGCGTTCGACTTCCAGGCGGATGCTGCTGCCGCCGGCAAAGTCGAGATAGAGGCTCCCCGCCTCCGCCCGGATCGCCAGCAGCACCAGCAGCCGCTCGGCCTCGCGCGGCGCGAAACCGCGCCGCTGCACCCCGGTCACCCCGTCGAAGCGCAGGCCGGACATCCTGCGCTCGAGCTGCTGCTGCGGTCCCGGGCCGGGCTGCTCCCGGCGGAAACGGTTGGCCACCAGCACGAAGCGCTTCTCATCCGGCAGAAAGGCGATGTCGCCGACCGCCACCAGCGCGTCCTGCAGGATGGCGGAGATGACCGCGAGATCCTCCTCGTCCTCGGCGCGCAGCTTCAGGGGGGCGGTCATGCGACTAGTCGCCGGGCAGGCGCTCGATCTCGGCGCCGCAGGCGGCGAGCTTCTCCTCGAGCTGCTCATAGCCGCGATCGAGATGATAGACGCGGCTGACCATGGTCTCGCCCTCGGCGGCGAGCCCGGCCAGCACCAGCGACACCGAGGCGCGCAAATCCGTCGCCATCACCGGCGCGCCGGTGAGCTTCGGTACGCCGCGCACCATCGCCGAGGCGCCATGCACGTTGATGTTGGCGCCCATGCGGCAGAGTTCCGGCACGTGCATGAAGCGGTTCTCGAAGATGGTCTCGGTGATCATCGCGGCGCCCTCGGCGGTGGTCATCGCCGCCATCATCTGCGCCTGCAGGTCGGTGGGAAAGCCGGGAAACGGCTCGGTCATGACGTCGACGCCGGTGAGCCGGCCGTTGCGCCGGCGGACATGGATGCCCTTCGGCGTCTGGCTCACCTCGACGCCGGCGCCTTCGAGCACGCGGGTCACCGCGGCGACAGTCTCGGGCTCGGCGCCGATCAGCTCGACCGAGCCGCCGGTGATCGCCGCCGCCATCATGTAGGTGCCTGTCTCGATCCGGTCGGGGATCACGCGATGGCGCGCGCCATGCAGGCGCTTGACGCCGCGGATGCGGATGCGGTCGCTGCCGGCGCCGTCGATCTCGGCGCCCATCGCCGTGAGGCAGCGGGCGAGATCGACGATCTCGGGCTCGCGCGCGGCGTTGACCAGCGTGGTCTCGCCTGCGGCCAGGCTCGCCGCCATCAGCAGATTCTCGGTGGCCCCCACCGACACGATGGGAAAGACGATCTCGGCGCCGACCAGCCCCTGGCGCGCCGAGGCCTCGATGTAGCCCTGCCTCAGCTCGATCGTCGCGCCGAGCCGCTCCAAGCCCTTCAGGTGCAGATCGACCGGGCGCGTGCCGATGGCGCAGCCGCCCGGCAGCGACACCCGCGCCTCGCCGCAGCGCGCCAGCAGCGGTCCCAGCACCAGCACCGAGGCGCGCATCTTGCGCACGAGATCGTAGGGCGCGGTGGTCGAGGCGATGCGGCGGGCGGTGAGCTCGACCACATGGCCGCGCTCGTCGCCGGCCTCGGCGCCGTTCATGGTGACGGTGGCGCCGTGCTGCACCAGCAGGTGCGTCAGCGTGGTGATGTCGGCGAGACGCGGCAGGTTGGTCAGCACCAGGGTCTCGTCGGTGAGCAGGCTTGCCGCGAGCAGCGGCAGGCCGGCGTTCTTGGCGCCGCCGATGACGATCCTGCCGTCGATCGGCTTGCCGCCGCGGATGCGAATTCGGTCCATGGGCTCAACGTCCTGCGCTGCCGATCGGGGTGACCGGGACCGCCTCTTCTAACCCGCCATTATGGCAAAAACGGTAAAAGCCTGCGCCGGGCGTTGTAAGGGATGTGCGCCCGGCACTCAAGCGTCGGCGCGGGGCGCTCAGCCGCGCGGCTTGGGCGACCCGGCCGCCGCCGGAGGGGCGGCGCGATCGCGCTTCTGCGCCTTGCGCCGGGCGAGATTGGCGCGCAGCGCCGCGGCCAGCCGCTGCTGGCGCGCTCCGGCCGCGGCGCTGCCGGCTGCCGTCCGTGCCGGAGACGGCTTCGGGGTATCGGTCATGGCGCCAGGATGCGAAGCCGCTGCCGCCAGGTCAAGCGGCCGCGCCGGCGCCCATGGCCGGCGTCAGATGCCGGGCCGGATATCGGCGCTATGCGCCAGAATGACCGCGACCGCGCGCTTGGCGGCATATTCCGGCGCCTGGTCGGGATGGTGCTGCCGCCACGCCTCGACCCCGGCCCGGTAGCACTCTACCGAGGGGCGGCCGGCGGCGCGCGCCGTCCGGAAGGCCTCCAGCACGTCGGCCGCGGCGGCGTCTTCGTCCACAGGGATCTCGGGCACGGGGTGACCTCCTGAGAGGCCAACAGGCGAGACGCCGGAATAGTCCCGCCGGCGCCCGCCTGTCGGTGCCCGCCTTGCCAAGCCGGGCCGCCTCGTGTATGTCGTCGCGCGCCGACCGCCCGATCAGGCAACGCGCTCGGATGCTGCCGTAGCTCAGTGGTAGAGCACTCCCTTGGTAAGGGAGAGGTCCACAGTTCAATCCTGTGCGGCAGCACCATTAAATCAAGCACTTAGCAGACATGTAAGGCCAGATCTGGAGCGCATCGCCTTACAATGTAAGGCGCGGTCCGCGGCGGCGCCGAGGCCCCCTCTCCTCGCTACCGCCTCAGCAGCAGCAAATGACGCGCATGGCGGCCGGCGTGACGGCCACGGTGTCGTGCGCGCCTGATGTTCGAGATCACCGCCCTGAGCCCTTGATCCCTGGCATAGCTGCTCGAAGTCCTTGAGCTGTCACTTCCAGGTGGCAGCCGAGACGCCGCATGAAGGCTAATGGGCGCCGCCCCTGACGCGCTTCAAGCAGCTTCCGCCCATCTTCCTCCGCTTCGCTCCGTGCAGACGGTTCCCCGCGAAGCCGCCTTCCGCTTGCCTCCCCGGTCTCGCCGACGGGCAAGGGTCACAGCCGCAGAGGCTGCGCCCCGGACCGAAGGGAGACCAAGATGGGCAGCCGCACCGATCTTTATCGCACCATCACCGACCGGATCACCGCCGCCCTGGAGAGCGCCGGCCCTTGGCAGCGGCCGTGGACGATCGGCGGCGGCACCATGATGCCGGCGAACGCGCTCACCGGCCGGGCCTATCGCGGCGTCAACGCCGTGCTGCTGCTTGCGGCGGCACAGACCCTCGGCTACGGCGGGCGGTGGGCGACTTTCCGGCAGTGGCAGCAGCTCGGCGGCGCCGTCCGGAAGGGCGAGCGTGCCAGCCTCGTCATCCTCTGGAAGCCGCTCAACGACGGCGCCGAGGCCGCGCCGGCCGATGATGCCGCCGAGATGGACACCGCGGAGCCGGCGCCCGGACGCCTGGTCTGCCGCGCCTACCACGTGTTCGCCGCCGAGCAGGTCGAGGGCGTCGCGATCGACGCGTCCGCGCTTCCGGACCTCGCCGAACGGATCGATGCGGCAGAGCGGTTCGTCGCCAGCACCGCCGCCGACATCCGCCTCGGCGGCGACCGCGCGTTCTATCTGCCGTCGGGCGATTTCATCCAGATGCCGGCGCCGGCCGCCTTCACCGGAACGCAGACCAGCACCGCGACCGAAGGCTACTACGCGACGCTGCTCCACGAGCTGACGCACTGGACGGCGCATCCCAGCCGGTGCGCCCGCGATCTCTCCGGCCGTTTCGGCAGCGAGGCGTATGCCATGGAAGAGCTGGTCGCCGAACTCGGTGCCGCGTTCCTCTGCGGAACGCTCGGCATCACCGATACGCCCCGGCCCGATCACGCCGCCTATCTCGGATCGTGGCTCGGCGTCCTGCGCCGCGATGCGCGCGCGATCTTCACCGCAGCGGCGCGGGCGCAGCAAGCGGCGGATTTCCTGTGCGGCCTCCAGGAGCCGTCGGCTGGCCGGTAGCATCGCCGCGCGGCCGAGGACGGGCGGCGCCGCACCCGTCCTCTCGCCGGCGGTTGGCTTACGCCGCTCGCGTCGCCGCGCCGTCATCCGACGCCGGCGCGGCATCCTGTCCGGCGACCGCCAGGCGGGTTCCGACCGGCAGGAGCAACGACCAGGCGTTGAAGGCGGCGACGGAGGGAAGGACGATCCGGGCAGGCGTCGATCCGGGCTCCGGTTCGAGGATGTCGACCACGCCGACGACATCGAAAAGCGCCGCGACCGGGTCGGCGACATCCAGCGGCACCACCGCCGGGCTCGCCTTGCCGCGCTGTCCCGGCCGGCGGTAGCGGAGCCGAAAATACCCCCGCCCTCCAAATAGAGTTCTTATTTGCGCCGCGGGGGTATTTTCGGGGAGCCGCGCGAGGTCGCGCTCGGCCGCCTTCGGCGAGCACCACAAGTCCGGGAAGACGCGTGCGAGTTCCGAATAGGAGAGCGGCAGAACGCCCCCCGTGCGCGCAAAGGCCCGTTCGAGACGGCTGCCGCCGTCGCGGACATCGGCCCAGGTCATCGCGCGATCGACCGTCACGTCGCACGGGATGCTGGTCAGCAGGAAGACCGGCTTCGGCGCGGCGTTGTGGATCAGCCGGACCCGATCGATCGCTTGCTCGATCTCCTTCTCGCGGAGCTGCTCCAGCACGCGCTGGCAGCGCGGGTCGGGATGGACCTGGACGACTTCATATCGGGCGCGGCCGTCGCGCAGCCGCAGCGCCCGCGTCTGCTCGACATACTCGCCCAGCACGGCGAACGGTTCGGGGTCGCTGGCGTGGAGCGCCCGCGCCAGGTCCTCGACCGCCGCCGGCCCCGGCTGCTCGCGCCCCGCCACGATGACCGCGGCGCAGTCCGCCCAGGCGTTCCGCCCGCGCACGGCGCCGAAGTGCGCGACCTCGACGGGCTGGCCGGCGAGGAGCTGCTGGAACGACGCCTCCGTCGCTTTGTAGGAGATGAGGAGCGCGGGTCCGCCGGCCTGCCGCGCGGCCTCCGCTGCCACGGCGGCGACCGCCTGCCGCTCCCGCGCCGCCTCGGCCTTGCGGTCCGCCGCCTTGCGGCTGTCCTCGCCGCGCCGGGTGAATCCCAAGAGCACCGAGCGCGGGAAGACCTTGCGCGTGAGCTGCGTCACGTGCGCATGTCGCTCGATCCGGACGCCGGCATCTTCGAGCCGTTCGCCCCACAGCCGCCGGTTGATGTCGATGTCGGCGGAGGCGTCGATGAGCAGCGCCGGCGTCTCGCCGGCGACCTTGATCGAGCGCAGCCGCCGAACGAAGACCCGCTCCTGCCGCTCGGGGCGAGCGTCCACCATCACCGCGGCATTCGGATCGTAGACGACGCCGTTCGCGTCGTCGCGCGGCAGGGCGATTTCATCCGCCAGCGCGCGGAAGAGGCGGCGCATGGCGCCGATCTCGGCGCGCGCCAGCACCGCGAGATGGGATGCGATCTGGCTATCGCTCATCGTCGGCGTGACCCCTGTTGCGTCGTCCGTCTCCAGTTGCGCAAGGAGCCGGGCGCAGTGCATGAGATCGTCGCGCGCGAGGGCGCGGACGCGGAGCGCGCCGAGCATCTTCCGGCCGCCGCTCGCGCGCAGCGCCTCGGCGACCGTCTCGGCGACGCGCCGGTACCGTGAAACCTCCGCCATGCCGAAGCGCAGCCAGGTCAACCCGGCCGGCACTTGGAGGAGCCGATCCGGATGCAGACCGTTATCCACATGGACCAGAACCGGCCAGTGCCGTTCGTCGACCACGACGAGGTCCGGGCGCGGCGCCGGCGCGGCGCTGAGGCCGAGATACTCGTGCGCCAGAATGTAGACCCCCGGGCCGCCGCGGCGCTGCGCCTGGTAGCCGTCGTCCTCACACTGGGCGAAGACGGGACAGCGCACCCCGTTGGCGCCGGCGCAGAGGGTCGTCTGGACGCTGAGGCCGCCGGCCGAGACGGCCTTCGCCATCTCGTGCCGCTCGCACATCCGCCGGGTCGGGCTCTTCTGGTCGGGATCGTCCGGGTGTGGCGCCGCGCGGCCACGGATGAGCGTCGCGCTCACGCCCAAGGCGGCAAGGTCGGCCTGGAGCTGGCCGCCCATGGCGAGCGACGGCTCGACGATCCAGACCACGGCATGGCGGCAGAGCCAGGCATCGGCCCGCAGCGCATCGGCGACGGCCTTGGTCTTGCCGGCGCCCGCGGGCGCCACGAGCTGAAGCCGGGGCGCCGCCCCGGTGAGCCGCTGGAGGCCGAACCGCCTCTTCGCGCGGCCGATGGCGCCGCGCCGGAACCGTCGCTCCGCCTCGGCCCGCAGCGCCTCTGCGGCAAGGCCCGGCGCGATCCGCAGATCGGGATCGGCCGCCGCCTGGGCGGCCAGGCGGCCGGACCGGTCGAGCCGGCGCAAGGCGCGCTCGACCAGGCGGTCGGCGTAATCTCGGGCGCGGATGAGATGAGCGGCGCCGCCGATGAACTCCGCGATGCGGCCGCGCATCTCGTCGAGCGCCGCCGTCCGGTCGCCCTTCGGCGCCGGCCAGGGTGGCAACAGGCCCGGTCGTGAGAACCCGGCTTCGGCCTCCGCCGACAATAGGGCTTCCGGGGCAGTCATCACGGGTCCTCCAGCCTTCCTTCTCCGGAGAAGCTGGGGGCGTCCGCCGCCGGAATGCGCACGTCGGCCGACCTTTATTTGCATGGAGTTTGCGTAGGGGCCGGTTGCGCCGGCGGCAGGTTCCACCATGTCCTCCGCGAAGACCTTTCGCGAGAAGGCCATGACGCCCTATCTTGACGCCCTCCGCGCCGCCCTTGTCGCCGTCGGCCAGAGCCTCAGCGACTTCGAGGCCGTCTATCGCGACGCCATCGCGGAGCCCGGCAGCCAGCTCCGGCTCACCGGCCGGCTCTCGTCCTACTATACCGAGGGCGTGGCGCCGCCGCGCCGGCTCGACCGCGAGCTGATCGCGGTGCTTCGCGCACTCGCCGCTTGGCATTCGCTCGATGCCGGACGGAAGAAGCCGATGCCAGGCGGCGGCGACCCGCCTGATCCCGTCCGCGTGCCCTCCGGCCGGCGCGGCGACGAGGTCCAGCTTTGATCCGCAGCCAGGAGCCCGATCATGACAGACGACCAGCTTGCCGAGGTTGAGCGCCAGCTCGCCCAGCTTCACGCGCGCAAACAGCTCCTTGCCGTTCGGGGCGCCAAGCGCATGCGCGCACAGGACACGCGGCGGAAGATCCTCGCCGGCGCCGTCGTGCTCCAGCAAGCCCGCGAAAATCCGGAGTTCCGCAATTGGCTCCGGTTTCAGCTCGGCAGCGCCCTCAGCCGGCCGGCCGACCGGCAGCTGTTCGATCTCGCATGACGCGGCCGGCGCCCGTGACCCTTCGAGCGTCAGCGAGAAGGGCGCGCCCTATGCATTCCCTGGGAATGCGCGCGTCGGGGCGGCCCCCCGAACCCCTGGAGCGGCGGGCATGGCCACGTTCCACTGGCACATGCAAGTGATCCGCCGCGGCGACGGCCGCTCTGCCGTCGCCGCAGCAGCCTACCGCAGCGGCAGCCGGCTCATCGACGAGCGCACCGGGCTCGCGCACGACTTCCGGCGCCGCCGCGGCGTCGGCCACCGCGAGATCATCCTGCCGCCCGGCGCCGATATCGCTCTCGCCGACCGCGCCCACCTGTGGAACCGCGCGGAGGCGGCCGAGCGGCGACGGGATGCGGCGGTGGCGCGCGAAGCCGTCGTCGCGCTGCCGCACGAACTGCCGCACACGGCGCAGGTCGCGCTCCTCACCGCGCATGCGCGGCACATCGCCGAGCTGCTCGGCGTCGCGGTCGATGCCGCCCTGCATCTCCCGGGCGAGCGGCGCCCGCGGCGGGCGCCGGCTGCCGCGGGCCTGCCCGGCGCCGATCCCCGCAACACCCATGGACATCTGATGTGGACGACGCGGCGCGTCAGCGGCCCCGATGCCGGCAAGAAGACGCGCGCGCTGGACGACCGCAAGACCGGCTCGGCGATCGTCGAGGCGCTGCGGGCCGATTGGGAAGCGCGCGTCAATGCCGCCCTGTGCCAAGCCTCCATCGCGGCCCGGGTCGATCGGCGCAGCCGCGCCGCGCGCGGCGACGCAGCCGCGCCGATGCCGAAACTCGGCCCTGCGGCGGCGGCGCTGGAACGGCAAGGCGTCGCCACCGAACGCGGGAGGTCGTGGCGCGGCGTGCGCGACGACAACGCCGCGCTCGCCGACGTGGCCCGGATCATCGACGCGTTGGAAGCGCAGCGCGTCGCGATGCGGCGCCGGCAGAAGGAATCTCAGGACGTGGACGAAGAGATCGCGATCCTTCTCGCGCGGCGCCGCCCGTTGGAGAAAGAGCTTCGTCCGATCGCGCCGCCCCTCGACATCGAGGCGGCCTTCGGCCGGCTTGGCGACGGCGACCATCGGCGATGCAGCGCCCGGCTGGCGATGGCTCGCCGGCAAGAGCGAGAGGAGCGGGCGCGCGCCGCCGCATTGCCGTGGTGGCAGATCGTCGCGCGCTGGCGCGCCCGGCAGAACGCGGCGCGCCGGGCCGCACATATCGCCGCTGCCGAGCAGGCGCTTCGCGCGTTCGCCGAGACCTATGCGGCAACCGCAAGCCGGATGATCGCGGCCGATCGGGAGCGCTACCGCCGCGAGCTGGCGCAGCAGGATGAGAACCGGCGCGCGCTGGCCGTGGTCGACGATGCCATCGACATCGCACGGCGGCATCGGCTCCGGCTTGCAATGACAGCGGGTGCGGTCGCCGAGCATGCCGTCCCGCTCCTGCGCGCGCCCGATCTCGTGCGTTGAACCGTTGCGCCGGCACCCGGCGATACGGCACCGGGCCGCCGATGTCCCGGTTCGCCACGAGGCGAGCGGATGGTGGCGGGCAACGTGCATTACGCGCGGCTCGACACATCGATGTGCCGGGAAGGGATTCGGAAGCTCCGAACTCCGGGACCGGCTCAGGGCGGCGCGGGTTACCGCCCGCATCCCTTTAACGATTCAATTCTTTGAGGCAGGCGTTCTTCGCCTTATGGTGGCGCTGGGATGCGAGGCGGGGAGATAGCGCGTCCCCAACCGGCCCAAGCCGGCAGTGACAGGGAGCATGTTCGAAGTGTTGCGGCCATCCCGCCCGGGTCGGAGGGCGAGAACCCCGCCGGCCAGGGTTCGCGCAGAGAGCGAGCCGCGGTTTCTTCCTGCCCGCCCCGGCATAGTGCCCGGGCTTCCGGCGGCTGCCGCAATCCCTGGTGGCGCGGCGGACCGCGCGCGGGCGGCGCGGTGGCGGGGG